>JAIROC010000263.1 GCA_031257735.1 Bacteroidales bacterium
CCGTAAACCGTATCGTATTTGGTCAGGGATAAGAGGTTTGTATGGGTAATTCTTCCGTCTACCGTTAAACGCACGTCGGTATAGTCTTTGGAAGGTAGCGTATCGTGGAAATACCAGAATGACAATGTCGGATTTATGGTACGGCTTAAATCCATTTGTCGGGTAGTAAGGGTAGACATGGCGCCTCTACTTCCTGTAAAAGATAACATGCCACTGCCAAATACGGGTTTAACCACTGTATCTGCTCCTGTGCCTTGCGGTACTACTGTCCACAAAGAGGAATTACCCCATACGTCAAACTCCAACGGTATACTGCTGTTGAAATATTCGTCTATGGGTAACCCTATCTTTCCTGATATGTACGTATAACGCAATGTATCCATGTATGGCGTATTATCGGTGGAACTGCTTATCCATGACTTTATATAATATGCGCCCGGATGTATGGTTGGGAAAGATGACACTAATTCTATAATATTTGTCCCCGACTCCAAAACGCCGCTAAACGGAACTGAAAACGTATGCAGTATCGTATCGGCGTCAATGATTTCCAATCCAAACAGAACAGTATCCTTTGCAAAATCATAATCCTTTGTTCCCTGATTGGCTAATGAGATTTTTACCGGCGTATAATCAGGCATACATCCTGTTGTATTGAGCGGTTCTTCTAATGACAGAGAAGTTACCAATGCAGGGTCTCCGAGTATGGATAAAGCGCTGCGAATGTATGTTGAATCTGTCAGCGTAATATTATTTCCTACTGTGTCAGACAAAAACAGCGAATAAATTACCTTTGTTCCATAGTATTGCGGAGGAATGACTGCATGCCAGAGACCCTTATCTAACGTCATCGGAACAGTATCATAGATAATCGTTGTTCTGTGTACGGTGGAAACAATCGTTATTTTAGGCGTATTGATTGTTGCTCCTGACTGTGAGTTTATACGTGCATTGACAGTAAATGAAAGATCTATAATAGTATCAGGCACGAATGGAGCGACAAATTCTGCCAGTACATTCAGACTTGACGAAGCGCGTATGGTGTCATTCCATTTCACCGTATCAGCTTGATTATTTACTTTTGATATCCATACAACAACATTGTAGTTCGGTATGGTATTTGAAACAAGGAATGAACCTATGTTAACAGTACGTTCTGCCAATGAATCCAATGAAGGCGTTAATGTACGTTGGACTATTGTTGGCTGTCCTCCGTTTAAACTCCAGCCTAACTCTATATTTGTAATAGGAACAGTACCATTATTCATTAGTACTACATTTATAGGTACTGTTTGTTTTTGGATAACATCTGGGTTCCATGACGAGAGTTCTACCAGTGCAAGGTCTCGTCCCATGATGAATTGGGTATAAGCTCCCATAAGCGTACTCACTGGACGATCCATATTTCGTATATCCTTATCAACAGTCCCCCATCTTGGACTCAACAAAGTGTCCGAATAGCTTGCCAATGCAAGTCCATTGGATAGATTGGCAAAATTGGGGAACACATTTACCGAATGTTGGTCTAAGGGTGAGATAGCTGTTTTCCATGCCGCTAAATCTATATGATTGCTTCCTGCTACATAACCGATATTTGTACCTGTGGAATAATAATTATTATAATCTACATCGTAATCGCTGCCGTAGGTTGTAAAATCAGCGGCTGTACCAGCAAAATAAAAAGCGGCTGTTGTTTCGATAGCGCCGCCTGAAGCTGCGAAAATATTGTTTTTAATTTCAGAACTGTATCCGCTTCTTATATAGTTATAATGCGCATAGTTTGTCCCTGTATTTCCTACTTTAACCGTATAAACTGTATTGTTAATAATACGTACTTGTCGAGGATTATCTATATTGATTCCATATATCGAAGCACTGCCGCCATTAAGATATATTTCATTATTTGCTATCAAAGCGGTATCCATACTAATCAGATACATCCCGTATAAAGTAAGAATAGATGGATTATTTGCCGATATGCGGTTCCCGATAATGTTACCGCCATTACGTAAATAATTAGCATACATAGAATACCATGATACGTTTTGATTTACCGAACGAGGCGTTATTCGATTATAGGAAATACTGTTGGCGCTGACATACGTTAAAAATATTCCCTGATAATCTTGATTGGTTATGGTGTTGCTGTCTATTACTATATTTTGACAATAATTAGTGTTTAGTCCGAAAATATAAATACCTGCATAACCGCCATCTATGACACAATTTTTTATTGTAAGACCATTTAAAGCGCCTGTGTTGGATGCTTTATAAATACCTGCGCCATAAGGATTGTTACCACTGGCAGTAATATATTTCACTGTTGGATTGGCAAGAATATGACAATTATCTATTGTAATATTAGAAGCTGCCCCTGTAAACTGAACCGCATAGTTCCCTTTTGTCGCATCAATGGTAATATCCTTCAGGATAAGATTATTTGTATTATTGCAAAGAATAGGATCAAAAGTTTTCACATCAAAAATCACATCAGCAGTATCTCCCGAAACAGAAGTAAGCGTCAAAGAATGATTTCCGAGAAGGTCAGCGCTATTAAACAAATCCAAATTGCCGGTATATGTCCCATTCTGGAAAGCCATGGTTACATCTCCACTGACGCCGCATAATTGCATTGCATTGTATGCTGCTTTAAAATTCGGGAAAGCGCCTGTTGTACCAATTGTTACCAAACCGCTGAAAGCTCCCGAACAAACATAGATAGACATCGTTATGGTATCATCAGACCGATTGCCATCTGTTGCTCCGCCTCCGTTAAGGCTGTTAATCCATATTTTTACCGTAACATTTCCGACAGGATAGGTTATTGTTCCCAATCCGAGCGTTGCGGATTGTCCCTGTGTCAAAGAAACGGGAACGGTAATATTTCCATTTTGCGTAACATTATTGACTGACCAGCCCAAATCGACAGAAGTAAGCTGTGTAGCGCCCGTATTGTACAAAACAACTTTCGCAGAATCGGTTTGTCCTGTTACTAATCCTTGCTGTAATCCTTCTATGGCGGTCAATGAGGCATTCGCTGTTGCAGGAGCTAATCCATAACAACCTTTAAGCGTAATTCCTTCACGCTTTATACTGTCGATATCCACGTTTACAGGATAAATAATGGGACAGAACAAGTCTGTTGCATAAGATGCCAGTTTCAGGCTTGTTGTTGGATCAACAAAGTCAGGAAAAATACGTGTAGAATGTACATCAGTAAGTACTGCTTCCTTCCATGCTTTCTGGGTTAAAGCGGGCGTCCCCAGACACATATATTCCGTGAGATTATACGTATTATTATAGTCTATATCCATGGATGAATATATGTTTGCCGCAGAGCTGTAAAAAGGAGTACCTGTAGGAGCAAGCATAATAATATTGTTGTTTTTTATCACTCCCTGTATTGCGCCGCTGGATGCATAAATACCAGCAGACACATTCGTTCCTGTTCCTGTTCCGGCTCCTGATATGTAAATAGAATTATTTAAAATTTTCCCTTGCTGGAACATGATACCTTTGCCTGAAACGCTTGAAGACAAAATAATTTCATTATTGGCAATAAGCGTTGTATCAGAAGTATTATATCCAGTTGAACTGAGAAATTGCATTCCTGTCGCAGTATTAATATTGGCGCTGCGTTGTATAATGCGATTACCTACATAGCGATAATCAGCAGGTCCATAAGGTCCATATATTCCTGTCCACGCAGTTACATCTGTTATTCGACTTAATATGGTATTATGTGTGCAATGCATTAGTCCTCCTGCAATATAAATTGCGCCATTGTAATTATTGCTAAACGTATTGCTATCCATAATAATCCTTCCATTATATATAACATTATAATTCACATCGTACCCATTTTGGAGGTGTATTCCCTGATAGCCTCCATCAATTAGATTGTTGATCATATAAAAATCATATAATGCTCCTGTTCCTACTGAAAATTTATAAATAACCGTTTTAGTGGATGCAGTCGCTGTCGGATCTGCTAATAAATGGCAATCTCTAATAACAATATTGGAACAGCCGAGAACAAATTGAATGGCGTATGTTCCTGCTGTGGCATCAATTGTAATACCTTGAACAATAATATTTCGATTGTTTGAAAAACGAAATCCTATTGCTCCATTCGGCGATTTCAAGATAACGCTATCAGCCTTTCCTGCAACAGAAGTCAAAACTAAGGTATCCGTTATGTCCATATAATCACTTATATCTTCCAGATTCAAATACGTAGATAGATTATAGGTTCCTGATTCAAACGCAAGAATCACCTTATTGTCAATACCGCATGTCTGTATGGTAGAAAAAGCGGCGTCTATAGTGGCATAATTTGCCGACGAAGAAGAACCAATAATATATCTTCCTGCCAAACCATTTCCACAAACAGTCAACTCAGTTCTTAACGTATCATCATCATTGGTTGGGTCTGTTATTCCGTTTGGTATACTTACCCAGACTTTTACAACATTTCTGTCTCCCATAGAGGGAGTATAAGTACCAAGCGTAACTGTATCAATATGGTCTTCCAGTAAATTGCCTGTCCATAAATATGGCGTTTGTGGCATTCCGTCTAACGTCCAGTTAATCGTACAGGATGTTAAATCTTTTATACCTCTGTTGCGAATAATTGCCTGTATGTGGTTTGGACTTCCGGGGATAATGTCTTGTGATTTGGGTAAAATTTTATCTAATGCCACCGAATTACTGTCCAAAAGACAGGTGCCTGCCATGGAAAAACGCAATACCGGCGCTATCTCCCAACCGAATACAGATCCATAAAATTCAATCACATTTGTTGCCTGGGATTCTGAAGCTGCCCAAATAATTTGAGTGTTTGGCGATGGAATACTGCCTGTCTTATCTTCAAAATAAATCATCAGATTACTTCCTTTAGGCAAGAGAAATGGCTTGATCAAATTAATTTCATTCCACCCTCTTTTGGCAGTTATGTTTCCTGAGTAAACCAACGTAGCGCCCTCAGCGGAAGGCTCTGCATAAGTCTGATCATGTACTAATAATGATGTTGCTTTCATGTGTACAGTAAATTTCGTGCGGGTCTGTCCTTGTGTAGTCGTTGGATTATACCATGCAAGTTTTGCGATGTTCAAATCCCGATTGTCGGCAGTTATTTCATTTGCCATATATAGGAAGCGTGTCCAACTGGTATTTAGATTCGTTGCATAAACAGTGTTGCCTAAAACAGGGAGATCCGTTATATCGCCAAAAATATATGTATCTACTATCTCATTAATGGCTGCACGTTTTACAAGGAAATTACCACCTATATGTACCGAATTATTCAATATATCAATAAGGCTAATGGAATAATCAATATTGCTTCCGTATTCAGACATCGGAATCTCCGTTTTCCACAAATTGTCACTATTGTCAAAATTCATCAGAAATGAATCCGCTGTTATATTGCCGTTATGGGTTGTGTTTACTTTTAGCCATATTGAATCAAGAACAACGCCTGTCAGGGATACAATTCTGGCATGTATAGGAAAAGGTCCCGTTTCAAAAGCCGTATTTAAGGGAACACTGACAAAACTCATCAGAATATCGCTTGAACCAAATATAATTTTCGTTAAGGTATCATCGGTTATCACGGCGTCGGTTACGCCATTGGGCTTGCTTACCCACATTTTAATTGTATCATATCCGTTTGCTTTGGGATAATAATTATCTATCGTAAACTGCGTATTTCTGTCCCATTGTAATTTTCCATGCCATGTTTTGCTTACTGGCGCTGCTCCATTTATCGAAAAAGAAAGAACAGCAGAATCTAAATCAGCAGTTCCTTTGTTTTTTATATTTGCGATAACAGGGCATGATAAGCCCTGTGCAGTAATGACAGTATCTGATATATCAATGGAGCGTAATGCGACAGAATTTGCATTCGTTGGCGCTCCTTCCATAAACAATCGAATATTGGCACGGGCAGTGCCTAATGAACCACCATCACCACCAGGAAAATAGTTATCCGACAATGCATGAACTGCCTGTGAAGAAGCCCCATGATATTTAAACGCGCCTCCATTATATGCACCTTCCCTGTGTTCCCAATAAACCATTAAATTTTTACCCGGCGGCAAAAAGAAAGGATTATCTAATTCAATTTCACACCATCCGTTTGAGAAGGTTATACCGCCCGTCCATACCTGTGTAGCCCCATCTGTTAAAGGGTTAAAACCGCCGGTTGTTATTCTCGTTTCATCCACAGCTCCGAGATAACAGGTTTGTTTGTAGCGAAAGATTGAGAATGCAGAGCCATATTCCCATGCCAAACGGGTAATAAGTCCACCCGATGAATTGGCATCTATTTCGGAAGCCAAATATAACTGACGCGACCAACTGTACCTATACTGCGTGGCAAAAGGTACAGAATAACCATTTGTTGTTCCATTTCCAATGGTTGCTGTCTTCGAAGTACCCGTAAGCATGGCTATTACATATTTTGATGAATCCGTTGCCTGATTTTCATTTGTGTCTTTGGCTGTAATGGAATAGACAACCGTCGTTCCTGTGTCAAACTGCGGAATAAGCGCCTGCCACACTGAATTATCTGCGGACATACTGCTCATTAAAACAGAATCAGCGCCTACAAGCGTTCCATTATTGGTTGCCATGTATTTCAGATACGGCGCTACCAAAGGCGCAGCTGTTTGTGTTTGTACTTTGGCATAAATGGCATGAGGTCCTGTTGTATAAACCGTATCCGGAACGGAAGACGTAATTTCTACAATCGGTAGTTTTCTCTCATAATTAGATACAATTATTTCAACATCATCCAGCAACCAGCCGTATGAAATTTGCGTCCCTGGCGCATCGCCATGCTGAATAATAAACCGAAATTGAACAGCAGCATCCCCACGCGTTTCAAAACTTACATTAAACGACTCTTCTTTCCACCACGATTGTGTAGGAACTGCCAGGGAATCCCCTGCATTCCATTCCGAATAACTTGCCGCGTTAAAGCCATTTTGTACATAATTATATAATTTTCCTTCGTAGGCAATAGCCGGAATGGGTTGCCATTGTTGTGCGCTTAATTTGTATTCAATGCGAACAATATCCAAAGGGGATATTTTGCAAATATGTTTAAAGCGTAAATAAATATAATCGGCGGCGCCACGAAGGTCATACGGAGGCGTTTCCAAAATAGCTGTTCCTCCGGGCATATTAGGAACATTTCCCAAATAAGCATACGGAGGACTTGAATGAATTACATCTCTTTCCCATGCTGTAGGCGGGGTAGAGCTAAAAGAAACTGTGTTGCCGTCAAAATTTTCTGTCCATGTCCGGACTGTCTGGGAATGTAGCAACGGCATTGCTAAAGTTATTCCTAACAGAATAATAAATACTTTTTTCATTTTACTTTTTGTTTTGTTTTGTTTTAATTAATGCCTACTCTTTGGTTGCGGATTTTCGGCTTCCTCCGCTAGATCTAATTGAAAATTGAAAATTGAAAATTGAAAATTGAAAATGAGCTGACGCACGAAGACGTCGAAACAACGCCGTCATTGCGAGCCTCCACACTTTGTTCGGGACAGGCTCCGCGAAGCAATCCGTAACAATCAATGCGTCTTTGGGTACGGATTGGCTACGCCGAGCTCCGCTTCGCTTCGGTTGCCACGTCGCTGCGCGACTCGCAATGACGGTAAGGGGTAGCGATTGCCACGTCGCGGAACCCCACGTCGCCTCGTTCGGACGAGGTTCTACCTCGTTCGCTCTATCCGAGCAGGCTATGCCCCGTAAGCTAAAGCATACGGTTAATAAAGTGTCGTCCCTGCGGGACTTACTGAGCGCCGATGTGATTGCTATGTCCGTATTCTCTGGGGTAGCGCTCAAAAAATCCCGTAGGGATGACATATCGGTAGAAAAAATATTAGCAGTCAATAAAATCCCGTAGGGATGACATGTCAATATCAGAGGATTATTCCAACGTTTTAGCGACATGTCATCCTCGTTCGCTCTATCCGAGCAGGCTATGCCTGCATTTATCTCCGAACAGGGGGCAAAACATATTTTGCCCTTACCTTGTTCACTTGTCCACTTGTCCACTCGTCCCTTCATTTTCAATTTTCAATTTTCAATTAACTATGTTGAATGTTGTAATGATTTCGCCGGAATATTTTCCGATACCTTTGATAGTTAGGGTAGCGGTACCGGCAGCGGCATTATTTTTATATCCGACGGTAAAATCTTTGGTAAATTCGAGTTCGATAATACTTTCGGTGTTATCTTTTTCTATCTTTCGGATTTTGACGACAGGTATCACATATACAGGTTTACCCATATAGGTTTGTACAGGGATAGTATCGATTTCGGCGTTAGAGATATCTCTTTTAGCGTGTAGACGACCGTAATGTTCATTCAGTTGTGTATTGTAGAGGTTTACATGTACGTTGAACTCACTGACGAACTGACTATATGCTTCTGGACCATTGATGTCTATTAATGAAGAGATACGTTTGATAATTTTACGTAGCGCCTTATCGGTATCATGTCGTGCATCTTTGTACTTGATAGACGGTTTTTCGACTAATTCCTGTTCAACTTCATTAGCATATTCTTTGAAGAGGTTATTATACTTTTCAAGTTCGTCCAACCAGGGTGTAAGTCCCAAAGCCTCTACGGCAACGATATATTCTTTACTTCTCAATCTAACAAGCAGACTGTCAATACCTGCTGTTTCAGCGTTATAATCGGCTTTAGCAAGATTGCCGAAATTATTGATAGCAACAAATACATGCTTAGCGTAGTCTTGCATCAAAGGGATAACGTGTTTTGTTGCAGCCTTCACAGTTGCGGTTATTCCAATTAAAGTCTTGTCGCGATCATAGTCAGCGGCGGCTTTTTTTTCTGTGAACTCGCTCTGACGCATCCATTTGTAAATATGTTCTTCTAAGGCCAACTTGAGTTCATAGTCTGTTAATAATTCAGAAACGTCAATTGCTTCTTTATTTTTGTCTAATATCTCATGTGCTCTCCTGTTAAATCTAACGTGGTCTCCATTATTATAATGTTGTACATCCGGATTCTTTATTTTTTCTTCCATATTTTATTTTTATTTTATTGTTATTAAATTATTTTATTATATTTTTGTTTGAAATATTCGTAAGTAATGCCCTGTTCTGACAGGTTCAGTCCGCGCAAATCGGAAGTCAGTATTGCTTCTATATGGATCAGTCCGCGCAAATCGGAAGTCAGTATTGCTTCTGGCTGGTTCAGTCCGCGCAAGTCGGAAGTCAGTGTTGCTTCTGGCTGGATCTGTCCGCGCAAATCGGAAGTCAGTGTTACTTCTGGCTGGATCTGTCCGCGCAAGTCGGAAATCGGTGTTATTGCTAGCTGGATCTGTCCGCGCAAGTCGGAAATCGGTGTTACTTCTGGCAGGATCTGTCCGCGCAAGTCGGAAATCAATGTTACTTCCGATTTGCGCGGAACGATCCGACCTAAATCGATACTCAGTTTTAATGACTGCAGTCCGAAAGAGACGATGCAGGTTTCCACCTTTAGTATTATATATATAATGTAAGGAAGCGTTTTTCCTTTCAAAGATTCTAAAGAAATGTTTTTGTAGCTCGCATAAAAATCTATTAAACGAGATACTATCTTGTTTGCAAAACAATAAAAGAAACGATATTTTTCTATCCACGTAGAGTTTGTGGTAGATAAGGTAGTTGCTTGTTATACTAGTAGAGTAGAGTGGAGTAGAGAGAGAGAGAGAGAGAGAGAGA
>JAIROC010000410.1 GCA_031257735.1 Bacteroidales bacterium
AATAAACAAAAGAAAATGATGCTCGCTATTGTCTGAATCAGAATGAGCAGAATGAAATAGTGAAGAACAAACCGAACAACGCCGTCGTTGCGAGGAGCGCAACGACGTAGCGCCCGTAATAACAGCGGAGCTAATCCCTAACAATCAATGCGTTCTTTGGTTAGGGATTGCTTCGCTGCGCTCGCAATGACGGCGTTGTTTGGACGTTTTTATGTGTTTTCACACAGTCTCTTTCTTGCATCAGCCTAATTTATAATTATACTTTATAGACAGATTCTTTCGTGTCTTCATGCGTCAGCTCATTTTCAATTTTCAATTTTCAATTTTCAATTAAAGAAGAAGGCTTGTCCTAGGTTACTAATAATGTCAGAGGCAATAAGACTTTCACACGATTGTTGTTTCAGGGCGATGTCGGCGGCTTTTCCATGTAGAAATGTTCCTATGATAGCGGCTTTTGTTGCGGGGTATCCTTGCGCAAGTAACCCTAAAATAATTCCCGTAAGCACATCTCCACTTCCCCCTGTTGCCATTCCCGGATTACCTGTTGTGTTGAAATAACATTTTCCCTGTGGGGAAGTTATACAACTATGCGCTCCTTTCAGTACGACCGTGCAATGATGACGAATTGAAAATTCTCGCTGTATGCTTATCCGTTCAAAAGGATTATTAACAGGATGTGTTAGTCGTTCAAATTCTTTTATGTGGGGAGTAAATATGCAGTTAGGAGGAATAAATTCAAGCCATGTTTTGTTTTCAGCGAACAGGTTAATGGCATCGGCGTCAAAAATAATACTGCCGCCAAAATCACTGATTAACTTTTTCAATCCTTCGGCAGAATGCTTGTCTTTTCCTAAACCACAACCTATTGCAATGGCATTGTATTTTATCAGGGAATTAAATGATACGCCTGAAAAAACATTTTCATTATCATCGGATAAGCACATAGCTTCAGGAACATTGCTCTGTATAATACTGTATCCCACTGCAGGAACATGTACCGTTAACAATCCTATCCCTGACCTCAGACATGCCCGTGCAGACAAAATAGCTGCTCCCATCATTCCTTTGCTTCCCGCAATTAAAAGTCCATGTCCGAAATTACCTTTGTGAGCGTATTTTTCTCGCGGAGAAAGTATATGCCTTACAATTGTCTCATCTATCAGGTTATTGTTACATTGTATTTGCCCGACAGCGTCAGTATGTAATCCTATGTCTGCAATCTCCCATTCTCCAACATATTTGTAATTTTCAGCAAACAAAAAGCTAAGTTTTGGAAACTGAAAACTTAATGTAAAGTCAGCTTCTACGGCTATGGCATTCGGTTTCATGGGTGTTTCGGCAAACAGTCCCGAAGGCATGTCCACTGCAAAAACAAAAGCAGGAGACTGATTTATTCGAGTTATAACCTCTGTTAATAAATCGTCTTCGACGGGTTTGTTTAATCCGCTGCCAAGCAAAGCGTCTACGATAAGACGATAGTTGGACAAAAGCGGAATATTTTTCTTTTTTGTAATGATATGGACTCTCTTTGGATATTTTCGCTGCAAACGTTGCAAGTTTTTTTCACAGTCTGGAGAATACGTATTTCCTGTCTGTATAATAAAAACTTGCCATTGATAAATCGGTAATAAACGGGCAATTGCTAATCCATCTCCACCATTATTGCCCGTGCCGCAAAAAATGGCAATCTGCGATCTAGCTGGAACTATCTTTTGTATACGTTTGGCACAACAATACGCGGCACGTTCCATCAAGTCAATTGAAAGGACAGGTTCGTGTTCAATTGTGTAGGCGTCGCAAAATCTGATTTGTTCTATGGTTGGTATTTTCATGTTGAGATTATATGTTTTAAAATGATTTGCAAAAGTACAAAATATAGCGCTTCGAAAAGCAAATATCAGACATCGGGTCGTTTCTGTGGCTGTATTGTTGTAGAAATGGAATGTTTTCCCTTAGCTTTTTTCAAAAAAGTCAATTCGTACAGTTTTTTTTGCTATCTTTGCGGCTCACAAATCTTGAATGGTAGATGTATGTGAAACAATTTATTCAATAGCAATTATGACAAAAGAAGAAGTAATAAGAAAAGTTAATACCTTTTTAATAGAAGAAATAGAAATAGAAGAAAGTCTTTTGAAAGAAGATGCTTTGCTGAAAGAAAATCTTGGAATAGACAGTTTGGATTTTGTAGATATCGTTGTAATAGTAGAACGTTATTTCAGTTTTAAGATCAAGCCGGAAGAAATGTCTAACGTCAGAACATTAGCACAGTTTTATGATTATATCTATCATAAAATAAACGAACAACAGCAATGAAACAAGAGCCCCGTCAATGGAAAGGAAGAACGGGCGGAGGTAAATTCGGACAAAAAAGTCTGTTTTTTATGCTTCGGTTTATCAATGTATTTCTTTTTTATCCACTGTTATTTGCCGTAGTTCCGTTTTACATGCTTTTTGGGAGAAAGGGTTATAAGGCAATTATGTGGTATTTTAAACAATGTCATTCTTTTTCAACTTGGGAAGCGTTTCGTCAAACTTTCCGCAATCATCTGGTTTTTGGACAAGTTGTCTTGGACAAGTTTTCTATACTGGCAGGCAGAAAAGATCGCTATACGGTAGAGATTACAGGAAAAGATTGCTTTGACAAATTAATGAATAAAAATGCTGGATTTATTGTTGTGAGTTCACACATTGGCAATTTCGAGATGGGGGGACTGATGTTTGCGCAAAATAAAAAACAATTGTATGCGCTTACTTATGACGGAGAAACTGCAGAAATGCATCAAACAAGAAAGCAGGTCATGAAGGAAGTGGGCATCCATATTATTTCTGTAAATGAAGACATGTCGCATTTATTTATACTCAAACAGGCATTGGAAAATGGAGATATATTAACGGTTCCTTGCGACAGACTTTATGGCAGTTCTAAAAAGGTCAAATGTAATTTTCTGGGCAAAGACGCTTATTTCCCTTTGGGTCCTTTTTTATTGGCGGGACAGATGAATGTTTCTATGGTTGCTTTGTTTATGATGAAAGACAGTTGGAAGAAATATCATGCCTACATTTTTCCTGTTGAGGTAAATTCGGCGGAGGTTGGGCTTGATAAAAAAGCAGAATTGCTGGCTAGTAAATTTGTTGGAAACTGTGAAGAGATTATTCGGAAATATCCACAGCAGTGGTTTAATTTCTATGACTTTTGGAAAGTATAATTTATTAATAAAATAGATAATAACGATGAAATTGTTACCCCCTCAAAAAGATATATATGGCAAAGAACGCATGACAGCTTTGCAGGCGCAACGTTTTGCCCATGAAATAGCTTTTGCGCCTGTTGTATTTCAAGTTTCACGCTTGATGATAAAGTTTGGGATATTCAACTTGCTGAATGACCACAAACAAGGCTTAACCATGGAAGAAATTGTTGAAAAAACAAATCTTTCTCCTTATGCCGTAAAGGTATTGCTGGAAGCATCCCTGACAATTGGAACTGTTTTATTGAAGGAAAACAACTTTGTTCTGTCCAAGGCAGGGTGGTTTTTGATTTACGATGAGATGGTTCAGGTAAATATGAATTTCAATCATGATGTTAATTATTTAGGGCTATTTGATTTGGAAACTTCTCTTTTAAATGGAAAGCCTGAAGGCTTAAAGGTGTTTGGAGATTGGACTACTATCTACGAAGGCTTGTCGCAACTGCCTGAACAGGTACAAAAAAGCTGGTTTGCTTTTGACCATTATTATTCGGACAATTCTTTTAAACAGGCTTTGGAGATTGTCTTTGCTGACAATCCTAAAACATTGTTGGATGTTGGCGGAAATACAGGAAGATGGGCAAGTCAGTGCGTTACATATTCGGATACAATTCTCGTAACAATTATGGATTTGCCTCAACAGTTAGAAATGATGAAACAACAAACCCAAAATATCAAAGGCGCTAACCGTATTAAAGGATATCCCGCCAATGTATTGGATAAAAATACTGTTTTTCCTCATGGTTTTGATGCGATATGGATGAGTCAGTTTTTGGACTGTTTTTCCGAAGAAGAAATAATCAGTATCCTTACACGTGCAACTGCTTCGATGAACAACCAAAGCAAGTTATACATTATGGAGACCTTTTGGGATAGACAGCGTTTTGAAACGGCATCTTATTGTTTGGCTCAAATTAGCTTGTATTTTACGGCAATGGCAAATGGAAACAGTAAAATGTATCATTCGGAAGATATGAAACAGTGTGTACATAAATCAGGATTGGAGATTGAAACTCTTCATGACGGAATAGGTTTGGGGCATAGTATTATGGTATGTAAAAAGGTGAAATAACAGGGTGAAAATTCGAGAAGAAAATATTCGCAGTCAATTTAATTGTTTTTCGGTGGAAGATACTGTTTTGAAATATATACCGCAGCGACCGCCTTTTGTAATGGTGGATAGTTTGCTTTTTTGCAACGACAAGCAGACACAAACAAAATTTACAGTCAAGGAAGACAGTTTGTTTATCGTAGCGAACAGATTTACGGAGATGGGTATTTTGGAGAATATCGCCCAAACCTGCGCTACCCGTTTAGGTTATCTGAATAAAAAACAACCCGTAAGAATAGGAATGATAGGTTCAGTAGATAATTTTGAATTTCAATATTTGCCGTTCAAGGGAGAAGAAATTATCACTACTATCACAATTACGGCAGAGGTATTGAATATTGTTTTGTTTTCTGCAACTGTTCTTTGCGGGGAAATTCTAGTTGCAAGCTGTAACATGAAAGTAGTCTTGACAGATATAATAAACGAAGTATAAAAATATGGAAAAAGAAAAAGTAATTTTAAAAGCAGAGAAAGAATTTGACGTACGTTTCAGTGAAGTAGACAGTATGGGAATTGTGTGGCATGGTTCATATTCTCTTTATTTTGAAGATGCCCGCGAAGCCTTTGGAAAAAAATACGGACTTGAATATCTTTATATGTTTGATCAGGGATTTTACGCGCCTTTGGTAGAGTTGCATTTTGATTATAAGCGACCTTTAAAATACAGAGACAAAGGCAGGATAGAGATTATCTTTCGGAATACGGAAGCGGCAAAGATAATTTTTGACTATCAGATTTTTTCTATTCCTTCACAAGAACTGATAGCGACAGGACATTCTATACAGGTATTTTTGGACTGTAATTACAATTTGGTTTGGTTGACGCCTTTATTTTTTCAACAGTGGAAACAGCGTAACGGATTGGAATGATATATAAGGTAAGCGACAATATTATTTCTGTTTTAGGTTTTTCTTCTTCAGAGAATTATCAGGCGGTTAAGGAAGGAAAAACAGGATTGCGTTGTTATGAGCAGGGATTTGGATTGCCCGAAATGTTTGTTGCTTCTCTGTTGGACGAGGAAAAATTGAATGATGCCTTTTTTGATTTACCACAAACGACAAAAATAAAGTATACCAAATTGGAAAAGGCAGCGATTTTGTCCATCTATCAGGCGCTTGCTCACACGGATATCAATCCTTCGGACGACGAGGTATTGTATGTTTTTTCTACGACTAAGGGAAATATAGAATTATTGGACGAAAATAATAATGATTATGAACATCAACGGGTCTACTTATGGCGGTCGGCGCAGTTGATTGCGGAATATTTTGGCAATAGGAATCAGCCGTTGGTAGTAAGTAATGCCTGTATCTCTGGCGTATCGGCTCAAATTGCGGCGGTACGTTATCTCATGGCAGGGCGCTACAAATATGCTATCGTTACAGGGGCGGAGATGCTTTCGAAGTTTATCATATCAGGATTTCAGTCTTTTAAAGCCCTGTCGAAACAAATATGCAAGCCATTTGATAAATATCGCACAGGGCTAAATCTGGGCGAGGCTGCCGCTACCATCATTTACGCAAGTGCAGAACAGGATATAATTCACAAGGATACGTTGATCTATGAAAATGGAGCTGTTTGCAACGATGCAAATCATATATCGGGTCCGTCGCGTACGGGCGAAGGCTTGTTTAACGCCATAACAAAGACAATAAAAGGGATGAATAAAAATGATATAAGTTTTATCAATGCGCATGGAACAGCTACTCCATATAACGATGACATGGAATCTGTAGCAATTGGTCGCGCTGAATTAGAAAATATTCCCGTAAACAGTTTGAAGGCTTATTTTGGGCATACTTTGGGGGCTGCTGGAATATTGGAAACAATCATTTCCGCAGAGGCATTGCAAGATAATGTAATACTTAAAAGTTTGGGATGCGATGAATTAGGTGTTGCGGCTTCTTTATGTGTAAACAGGAATGTTACGGCTTCCTGTAAAAACAAATTTCTGAAATTAATGTCGGGATTTGGGGGCAGTAATGCTGCAATTGTTTTAAGCAAATATATTTCACAGAACGTATGACATCAAATTTGGGAATAGAATCATATTGTCGTCTTACGGATAAAGCGCTTTCTTTGAATGGGAATATCATTTCGGATGTTTGTTCTGATGCAAGGAAAACATCATGGCTGGATGACATATATCGATATTTAGGGATAGCGTATTTAAAATTTTTCAAGATGGATAATTTGTGCAAGTCGGGATTTTTGGCGGCGGAATTAGTTTGTAATGATGTTCATTTGGATAGGGATACGTATAAAAATGACATGGCGATTGTCTGTTTTAATGCTTCTTCTTCTTTGGACGACGATACGGTTTATCAGCGGACGATTTGTGACAAGGAAAATTATTATCCAAGTCCTTCTGTATTTGTGTACACTTTGGCTAATATAGTAGTGGGGGAGATTGCCATTCGTCATAAGATCAAGGGAGAAACTGCTTTTTATATTACGGAAACTTTTTTACCCGAACAAATCTGTGAAGTGATAACAGATGTTTTTAATGATCATTCTGTTAATCATTTATTGTGTGGCTGGACGGAATATTATCAAAATCATTGTGATGTTTTGATGATGTATATTAAGCGAAACAGTCAATCTATAACAAAATTCAATCCGCAGTTTCTGGCAAATTTGATGAAATAGTAAAATTGTGAATTGTATAGACGTTGATTTATAAGAATGAATATAGCTACACTTTAGGGGTTCGTCAAAAATTTTCTAACAGGGTTTCCTGTAACAGGCGATTCTGGCAGAATCGGACGGAACGGGTACTAGAGTCAATATATTTCTGGCAGAATCGGACGGAACAGGTACTAGAGTCAATATATTTCTGGCAGAATCGGACGGAACGGGTTCTATAGTCTATATATTTCTGGCAGAATCGGTCAGAATTGGTACTAGAGTCTATATATTTCTGGCAAAATCGGTCAAAATGGGTACTAGAGTCTATATATTTCTGGCAGAATCGGTCAGAATGGGTACTAGAGTCTGTATATTTCTGGCAGAATCGGTCAGAATTGGTTCTACGGACTGTATATTTCTGGCAGAATCGGTCAGAATTGGTTCTACGGACTGTATATTTCTGCCAGAATCGGTTACTGACTTTGTTATTTTCGGGTTCCTTCATTTTCAATCCAGATTACGCATTTTCTAATGCGTAATTTGGGATGAATTTTTTTTGTTACATTTGCCTCTAATTTGGAAAAATAGTATTACATTTGCAGCGAAGTATTTTTGTTGTTTTAATCTTGAAAATAAATTTATTGAAATGATAACACCTTTTTTAGAAAAAATATCACAATCATTATCGGAAGACACTGTTTATGAATATTCATTTATTCCACAACTTAATCATTCGTTGCCGAATATACATCGGATAAAAGAACTAATGGATTTGATAAGGATTGTAATATTTCCCGGTTTTTTTGACAATGCAGCAGTTACGACAGATACAACAATTTCCAATCTTAAGTTTATCTATTCGTTACTTAATGAGCAAATTTATAATGGGCTTTGTTTTTCTAATGATTACAATTCTCCACGAAAAACGGCAGAAGAGTTTACGATTACTTTTATGGACAAATTGCCCGGTATCAAACGGCTGTTGGCTATGGATGTAAAGGCTGTACATGATTGTGATCCTGCGGCAAAAAGTCATAGTGAAGTTATTTTTTGTTATCCTGCCATTCATGCGTTATTACATTATCGTGTGGCTCATGAGTTGTTGTTGATGCAAATACCTTCTGTTCCGCGAATTATTTCAGAATTGGCGCATTCTGCTACAGGTATAGAAATTCATCCGGGTGCGCAGATAGGGGAATATTTCAGTATTGATCACGGAACAGGCGTTGTTATCGGGGAAACATGTATCATAGGAAATCATGTACGGCTTTATCAAGGCGTAACGCTTGGCGCTAAAGGATTTGTTTACGACGAAAATGGGTTTCCTATCAATCTTCCAAGACATCCGATTATAGAAGATAATGTAATTATTTACTCAAATTCTACTGTTCTTGGTCGCATAACAATAGGACATGATTCTATTATTGGGGGAAATGTTTGGCAGGTACATGATGTCCCGCCTCATTCTCGTATTACACAGAAAAAAGCTACTGCAGCTTTTATTGATGGACTTGGAATTTAATTTGATTAGTAATTAATTATAGATAAAAAAATGAATGCAACAGAATTGATGGATATTATCCAATCGGGAGAAACAAGCAGAGTACAGTTTAAACAGGAAATGGATGACGATAAAATTGCTGCCGAAATGGTGGCTATGTCCAATGCCAAAGGAGGGATAATTATTATCGGCGTGCAAGATAAAACAGGAAAAATACTTGGACTTTCTTATCAACAACTACAGCATTATAATAGCAGATTGGCAAATATAGCGAATGATAAAATAAAACCTCCTATATTTGTTTTTTCTGAAACAGTTACACTTATTACAGAGAATGAAGAGAAAAGGATATTGGTCTTATCTGTTTCTGAAGGAATAAATAAGCCCTATAAAAATAATAATGGGGTAATTTGGCTTAAACAGGGTGCAGATAAACGAAAATTGACGGACAATTCCGAAATCATGCGGCTTTTTCAGCAAAGCGGAAACTTATTAGCCGATGAAATGGAATTATACGATACAAGTATTAATGATATTGATGATCGTTTGTTTGCCGCATACTTTAAAAAAGAGTTTAAATGCTCCTATCAGGAAAAAGGTTTAACCTACGAAGAAGCCTTAAAAGTCAAGCGTGTATTGCGTAATGGAAGGGTTACTTTAGCGGGCTTACTTTTCTTTGGATTTGAACCACAAACCATAAAACCTGCTTTTACAATTAAAGTTGTTTATTTTTTAGGTAATGATATTTCATCTAATTTATATCGTATTAAACCCGAAGACTTGAATGGCACTATTCCTGAACTTTATAAACAGGGAATCGTCTATTTAAGAAGTTGTTTGCGTCATACTCAACAGGGGCGGGGATTTAATACGATTGGCATTATGGAAATTTCACAAATAGCATTGGAAGAAGTACTTCAAAATGCGCTTGTGCATAGAGATTATTTTAAAAACGCTCCCATAAGAGTACTAATATTTGATAACAGGGTTGAAATAATCAGTCCGGGTAAACTTCCTAATGGATTGACTGTTGAAGATGTCAAGTATGGTAATCCTGCTATCAGGAATAATCAGATAGTGGCTTTTGGTACGCATACTTTACCCTATAGCGGACTTGGCAGCGGATTGAAACGCGCTCTGACTGAGCAACCCAATATTGAATTGATTAACGATGTAGAAGGAGAACAGTTTATTGTGAAAATACCAAGACCTCCAGAAGAGTATAGTTAAATATAATATTCTGTCAAATCAATTATTCCTGCACGGAGAGCATATTTTGTAGCTTCGTGTACATTGTTTATTTCTAATTTTCTGAAAATATTTTTGCGGTGCGTATTGATAGTATGAAAACTTAGATTTTGTTCGTAAGCAATTTCTTTTGTTGTTTTTCCTTTGGCTATTTCGTGGAGGACTAAACGTTCGCTGTTGGTAAGTTTATCGTGTATTGCCTGAGCGGGAACTCCTTCCCGAAGTACTTGTAATGCCATGTCGCACAGATATATTTTTCCGCATGATGCTTTTCTAATCGCTTCGGTAATATCTGCTTTACTGTCTGTTTTCATTACTACGCCGAATAATTGTTCTGATTGCAATATTTGTCGTAAGAAATGTTTTGATAATTCATCGGAAAACAATATCCACAACGATTGCGGATAACGCTGTTTCACATTGATAATTTGAGTTTCTGAAAAATCAAATAATGTATAGTCAAGCAATACAACAGCATCGGGATACTGAGCAAGTTTTTTTATCAACTCTGCTCGTGAAGATACTTTTGTAATTATTTCGGTCAATCTCAATTCTTGCAGTATTGATAACAAACCTGTATATGTAATATCTTGATTATCCGCTAAAATAAAAGGACGTTCCATAGAATAAACTGAATTAATATTAAAATCTATTTACAATGATTGATACTTTATTAGTGTTACAAAGGTAGCATAAATGTACTGTCGATTTGCACGGGAGATAAAAATACCATAAATGTGTTAGTTCATAATCAAAGATAATGTAATACTTTTGTAGAAATTTTAATAAATACATATATGGGAACCATATCGAAACAATTAACAGATTTAATAGGCAATACGCCTTTATTGGAATTGTCGTCATATTCGAAATCAAAGAATATAGACGCTCGTTTAATCGCCAAACTTGAGTATTTCAATCCAGCAGGGAGCGTGAAAGATCGTATCGCTCTTTCGATGATTGAAGATGCCGAACAAAGCGGAATACTTAAAGATGGAGCAACAATTATAGAACCAACAAGTGGAAATACAGGTGTTGGTTTGGCATTTGTGTCAGCGTCCAAAGGATACAAACTTATTCTTACCATGCCCGAAACCATGAGTCTTGAACGTCGAAACTTACTCAAGGCGCTTGGCGCTAATTTGGTTCTTACTCCGGGAACCGACGGAATGAAAGGCGCTATCGCCAAAGCACAGGAATTACAGAGCGAAATACCGGATGCTGTGATTTTACAGCAATTTGAAAATCCTGCCAATCCCGAAATCCATCGGAAGACTACTGCACAAGAAATTATTCGCGATACGGACGGCAAAGTGGATATTTTTGTTTCCGGAGTAGGAACGGGCGGAACTGTCAGTGGGGTAGGGGAGGTGTTAAAAGAATTAAATCCTCATGTAAGCATTGTTGCTGTTGAGCCGCAGGATTCTCCTGTATTGTCGGGAGGAAGTCCCGGAACACACAAGATACAGGGTATAGGCGCTGGTTTTGTTCCTAAAACATATAATTCTGCTGTTGTGGATAAAATCATTCAGGTATCAAATGATGATGCTATTCGTACAAGTCGCGAATTGGCTAAAACGGAAGGTTTACTTGTAGGTATATCTTCGGGTGCAGCTGTCTATGCCGCTACTACGCTTGCTGCTTTGCCCGAAAATAAAGGGAAAAATATCATTGTCATTTTGCCGGATACAGGAGAAAGATACCTTTCTACAATACTCTATGCCTTTGATGAATATCCACTTTAACTTCCTT
>JAIROC010000480.1 GCA_031257735.1 Bacteroidales bacterium
TTCGATTTTCCCAAAAATCTTTTTCTGTTTGTCCGAAAGTCCAAGTATTTTTTTTGAATGGAGTCCTTTAAATTGAGTTGCGCCGTAATATACATAATCTTTATCATTTTCATCATCGCTTCCAAGGTCGAAATACACTATGTTTATTGAATAAACTTTCTTTATTTCCAAATATTTATCCCCTGCAAGCATGTTCTCGACTATTGTTTTGCTGACGCCATATAACATCCGTTGAAAATAATCCATTTCAGGTATAAACTGCAATTCTATCAGAATGATTTCGCCTCCTGTATCCTCTACTACTATATCTATCCGGTTGTATTTGTCTGTGGCGTCCACTTTATTGCTCTCGCTTTCCAAAACATTAGTTATCCGCACCTCCCGCAGCAACAACTCGCTCAAAAAACCTTCCAATACTTCAAAATTTGCCTTATCGCGCAATAAACGTTTTACTGCCCAGTCAAACGACACTAACTGTCTTTCTTTGTTCTTTTCCGGTTTAACTTTCCTGACCGGTTTTTGTCCTTTATTTGTTTCCATTATATTACGAATTAAGATTTAAAAGACGCTTATATTTTTCGAGTTCTTTATTCTTCTCTTCGAGCACTTTATCTTTCTCTTCGAGCGCTTTATCTTTCTCTTCGAGTGCTTTATCTTTTTCTTCGAGCGCTTTGCTTTTTTCTTCGAGCGCTTTATCTTTTTCTTCTATAGTTTTTGCATATTTTTCTTCTGTTTCAAATATTCCTTCATCTTTGGCTGTGGCGATTTGGCAGCGTTCACGATTTTTTCTGTAGTATTCGTAATCAAAAGCGGCTTTTTCTTCCGCAGAAAGACGGCTGTAATCCAATATTTCCCGCGCTTTGAGCAAACCTTTGGCATTGAATCCTTCTTCTATCCTGTCATTTTTCAAAAAGTATATCCATTCGTCAAAAGTTGTTTTTGCAACATTGTCGAAATTGTTGACCTTTAGAATATAATATTCAGGATATAAATCCCCCGCTTTGATTTTTCCGAAAATCTTTTGCTGTTTTTTAGAAAGATTAAGTATGTTTTTTGAATGCAGACCTTTAAATTGGGTTTCACCGTAATATACATAATCTTTATCGTCTTCTCTTCCAAGGTCGAAATATACTATGTTTATCGAATAGACTTTCTTTACTTTCAAATACTGGTCGCCTCCGAATATATGGTCAACTATAGTTTTACTGACGCCGTACAGCATCCGCTGGAAATAATCCATTTCAGGTATAAACTGCAATTCTATCAGGATGATTTCCCTTTCCGTATCTTCCACGACTATATCTACACGGTTGTATTTGTCGGTGGAATCCGCTTTATTACTTTCGCTTTCCAACACATTGGTTATTCTGACTGTGCGATTCAGCAACTCGCTCAGAAAACCTTCCACTATTTCGAAATTCGCTTTATTGCGTAATAAACGTTTTAACGCCCAATCAAAAGATACTAACTGTCTTTCCTTTTTCTTCTCCGAGTTCACTTTCTTTTCCGGTTTCACTTTCTTTTCCGATTGTTTATTCTTATTTGTTTTCATGCTTTCTACTATTTATTTTTTTAATTTTATCCGGCAAAATTAGTAATATCTTTTTTGTTTTCAATAAAAAAGATATTAATGGTTGTAATACAGGGTAATTTTGCTCATGTTTATGTTTACTTTTGTTCTTAAAAAAAATATTTTCGCAGTTTCATGACTTCAAACCCTCTTCGATTTCCTCTATGCTTAGCAACAAAGATTTATAATTTTATTGTCTCCCCCTTCGTTAGGAAACGAGTCACCCATTAAAAAGATTTAATGTAAAGAAATATATAACAGCTCACTTTGCTTAATATTAGGTATTTGTGATGCTGTTATATGAAAGGGGGAGCAAAGTAAGGCAAAAGAGCTTTCTTTTTAAGTCGATTATAAACTTACGACTTTAGATTTTGCTTGCGTCAGCCCAATCTAAAATCGTAAATCTAAAATCCGTAAATCATCATTTACTCTCGCGTATCAGAGTAACTGTCTCTTTAATTGTGCGGGTCGAGCCGTCTGCCATTTTCAAGATAAGGACATAAGGATATACGCCGGGCGGGACTTTGTTGCCGCGGTATGTGCCGTCCCAGCCGGATTCGCCGCTATACAACGGAGAACCCCAGCGGTTGTACACTTCGAGATGAAACTCGCGATTGCGGAACTTTTCGCCGCCGAGGAAGACGTCGTTGACGCCGTCGCCGTCGGGAGTAAACACTGTCGGGAATGGTACGCGGACTAAAACATTGTCGCTCTCGCGAACTATACAATTATTCTTATCCGTTACGATAAACTCCAGAAAATCTTCGACCCCGGAAAACGCAAGTGCGCTAAGAATGATTTCGTTCTTTGTTGTATCGCCTCCAAAATATAATCTGTTCAGGTTCTGGTTATTCAGCATGAACCTGTAGTAATCAAACTTAAATTCGCTGGTATCGACGCGGATAGTAATCTTATCGTCCATTCCATATTCTCTGGTACCATCTGTGATATCGGGCGAATAGAATATTTCGAGACGTGATTGAGGATAGACCGTGATATTGATACTGTCGGAATATTCGCCTCGAATGCCCTGGTGAATAATCACATAGTATGTTGTAACATACGAACTGTCCAATCGGACTTCCATATCGCCGTTACCTATACGGTTTTTATGCTCGCGGTCGGTATAGACGTCGATATCCACCCAGTCGCTGTTCATCGAACGGTCTTTTTTCCAGTATAACGGGTTTCTGGAATAGGTCAATAACAAATTTTCTATCGTAACCGGCTTAGTAAATTCGTGCCTGCCGGCAGGACTCAAATCAACGCTGCTGTCGAAGCAAAAATAGTGAGAATTGTCCAGTTCGCCCGAAATTGTTTCCAGACAGCCGTATGTTCCAAGATGCAAGTGCAAGATGAAACGTGTACCTTTTTTTATCCCGCAATAGCCGGTTGAGGACGTAAAATAGAAATAGAAATGATACATTCCCGTATCGGCTACCGAAATGGGCGGGTTAAATATGTTACCGTTAGTATATTTCCGTTCCTTTATTGTATCTGCGGCGTCGGGTTTTCCATTGTACGGAACGCCGTTAGCGTCGCCCCAATAGCCGCTTTCGGGTGATACATACATCTTTGCCGCTTTGAACAAATCGATGGCTGTTGCTTTTCGACATGCGAACTCATATTGAGGGTCATACACCCAATATTCCATAGATTCGATACTTTGGCTTTTTGCAATACCCGAAATCAACAGGAATAGAAAGAAAAACGCTAATTTATATTTATGTATATGTGTATTCATAATTTTTATTTTCATTCAAATTCGGAACCTGCTTCTATGTTCTTTGTTACTACTATTGTTATCTGCATATTATCCCGCACGCAGGCGTCGTTTGCGTTGGGTATATACTTGAACGTGTATATTTCGCTTTCGTTTGCCGTGTCATACGAAGCAAAAGCATTCATTATGTTCGGCTGTTTCATAACTGGAGAATCTATTTTAGCTCCATTGTTATTTACAGGGTCGTCATACAGTTCAAATCTGCCGTTGGCGCCGACTATTCCAAGAACCTGGAACAAATCTATATGTTTTGCATAGTCGTCGGTATAACAGACCACTATTTTACGGAGCGTATCTACGCCCATGCTGTCAATCGCCGAGATATAGAGGTTGCCGGTGTATGGTCCGCAGTCGGAACTTACTTCATACTGATACAGCATTCTATAGGCAGACGTATCGGCTGTTTGCCATTCTTCGTCGGCGCGGAGCGTATAACTGCCCGGATTGTCGATTTTATTACCCGAAGGGTCTTTCCATGTTACTCTGTCCGAGGGTATACGTTCGCCATCGTTCAAGCCCGCTACATATCGCGACAAGTCGATTGTAACGCCATTGGCAAACTGTTGTTTACATATTTTGACTTCGGCATTGTCGACTTCGAGGTCATGTATTCGCAGCTGGAACACCGTTGACGAACCTTCGGCAAGACACAAATTGTCTATCACAGGACTGACGTTGTAACGGAATGTGTAGAGCGAGCCGGATTTCATTGCCGAAATATCCACTGCTCCGTACAGCATTTCCGTTTCGACGTTGTTTTCGTCGGTCTGGAACCACATTCCAGAGGTCAATGGAACTGTAAACCCGAAAATTGACGAGAGTTCAACTACGCCGGACATCAGATTGCGGCATACATCGCGCTCCTGATCTACAAAGGTGTTCTCGAATGTCGCTTTATTGAAATTAAAGGTCAATAAAGTGAACGTATCGTTCGCCATACAGTCTTTATAACTGTATTTGAATATTATACTGTCGATTCCAAGAACCGAAATCATGCCTGTTGGAACTATTGCATCGCCACTCGTTTCGTCTACCCAAAAGTTGTCGTCTGCGCCTGTGGCAAGCCCTGCGTCATATTCGATAGACCATTTGCCATTAGGTACCGACGAACCAAGATAGCTGAACAAATTGGTGTTAAGCGCTACTTTGGTCTCGGAAACAAGCATCAGGACGTCGGTACAGAACGATATGCTCCTGTCGGGAATTGCGTATTCTTCGTCTTCGCGTATCCGTACGGTATGCATCAGATAGGCGGAATCCTGCGGACATTGATATATCGAATCCTGCATCTCGGAATATTTGCCTTTGAAGGGTCCATCACTGTCATTGATTGTATAACGATATTCGGTGTTGCCCACATTCGACAGACCTGCTGTAACCGGCATACTTACTTCTTTTCCGTCAAGAGTATAGGTGATTGTCCAACCCATTGCGTCGATAAAATATTTTATCTCGGCTGGTATAAATTTGTTGAAATCAACCTCTTCTGTTGTTCCCGGGCAAACGTTGGTCAACACAGGGAACCCCACAGGCTGAGGCACAATATATATACGCACAACAGACTGTTCGTCCTTGCTCATGCCGCAAAAACCGTCGTCGTTCGATACAAAGACATACTCGTATACTCCGGCCGGTTTACCAATCACATTCAACACGCCTTTTACGTGAGATTCGATGATATCTTCTGCGTCGGGCAAATAACTGCCATCGGTATGCGTACCCGGCTTGACCTGAATAAAATATCCATAGCCGCCCTGAGCGATTGTCTTAAAATCAACATTAAACGCATCGTACGATATATCAACAGGAAAAACGATGGAGGAACAAACCCACATCTCTTTCTTGATTACAAAGCTCGTGTACTTTTCCAGCGAATCAAGCGAAGCGTTGAGAGGACACGCAAACCAAAGTAACCCAAATACTATAATAAGCCTCTTCATTTATTCAATTTTATCTTTTTCTTATACTTGCTGTTCATAAACCTTGTTTTTTATAAACTGAGAAACCATTCCGGTTTTACCCTGATATGGTTTATTTTTCTTTATCTTAATTAATCTTTATTATATTTCCAAAAAGCTCTGCCTGTTGCATCACTTCCCAAAAAATATATTTGTCCATCAGATGTTTCTATCACCTTACTAAGTTTAACATTTTCCGGAGGCTGAATCCTATGGGCATAATTATCTCCGTCAGGATTAAGGATGAACCAGTCAATGCTAATCGAACCACCCGATGTTGTTACAGCTTGTAATACTATTTCTGGATAATGTTTCAGCGGCATCAGAAAGTTTGTAAAACGCATTGTAGACAGAGAAAACTCATCGCGTTCTATTGTATTATATTGACTATTTTCGTATAATAATATTTCAGAACGAGACCGATTGATACAATATATTTTATCGTCTTTATTCACTGTTAGATATGATATATTTCCTGCATTATCATCAATAAGATACATGTTTCCATTTTCAATATAACCAAAATATCCATCACCATTTGCATAATATATATGAGTGTAATAAATTTTTCCCGCTGGAGAAGTAAACAAAGAAATGTTAGCATCATATAAACGATGAAATCGTAATTCAACAGTATAGCTATTATCAATGGTATAAATATACTGAACACAATTATCTAAGGTTGCAACTACATAAAGTGTTCCATCAACATCGTTAAGTAATTGTGTTATAGCTAAATTTTGTAGTTCGATGTCATTTGCATCATAAAGAGGTTGATGGCTTAATGTACCGTCTATGTCAAAATAATAGAGTCCTGCATCATTCTCTTTACCAAAATAGACTCGCCCATTTATACCTTTGGGAGATCCATTATGAGTCCAATATGCAGGTAGATTAGTCATTGTTCCATTGTTTGTATTTAAATATTTACTTCCACCCGAACTTAAACTTCTATAATAAATTAAATTACCTATCACAGAAGGAAATACTGAAGGCGAGTCTAATGATTGTACATTGTTTTGTTTAGTTGCATCGAAACTGGCTACACCACAAAAGGATATACCATAAATAACATTATTTACTTCAACTATTTGTTCAGTAAACCTATCTGAAAGATATGGGGTAGAAAAACTTATCTTTTCAAGATAAATTTTAGGATACAAAGTTGCAATCAATTCTTTATCACTATCAGAAAGTTCGGTATTTGCTACAACAGCCATGCTTTTCTTTGTAACAATAGTACTCGGTATGCCCAATACCATAATTGATAACGGGTCATATTCCGTATAATTTGTTTGTTCTGTATCATATAATTCCAACAATTCTAATGCTTCACTTGCTGATAATCCATAATAATCTTCAAAATAAGATTGAGCGTTGGGTTTAAATACTATGGTAGATTCAGGATTACTATGTTCGAAACCCAAACCGAGAATGTGTCCGAATGCTCTCAAAACGTCTCCTTGAAAGGTCTCATAATCTTCTTCCAAATTATATTCCATATCCACAAAATTCACCGATGGCGTATTTTGAGAAACCAATCTACAATCGGTGCCAATAGTTGCCCATGATATATAACGGGTATCCATATCAAAACCGATTTTCACATCTGCGTCTCCACTACTAACATATTTAAATTTGAGCCAAGCATATTTCAGCCATGTTGCCGCCACTTGTTTTACTGAATCTTGAAGCTGGGAACTCCCATTCAAAAACTTAATTTTAATGGTATCACCCGACTCCCATGTTTTGTCGTTGATAGAAACGGCTTTAGTTAATGGTTGTGATACTTTCTTTACAGTATACAACTTTTCTTTCTTAATGGTTTGTTCGTTATCTTGGCTATTAACCAAATCATCCTTATTACACGAAATTGAAACTAAACAAACAATCACCGCTATTGCACAAAATCTTTTCATGTCTTTTAATCTTATCTATGAGAAACCATTCCGGTTTTACCCGGAGATGGTTTATTTTTCTTTATACTAATTTCATTAATTTAGAATATCATCTACAAGTTTAACAGTAACTTTGGTATCATTAGGAACACCACAATCTTCACCAGCATCTGTTGTAAACTCTATTACATCGCCTGCACTACCACGATTAAATGTCGTAATATTCAATATACCGGTATTCACGTCAAATCCATCAGAAGCACCGAGAGTAGTAGCAGTTCCTTGATAGGGAGTATAGCTAGCTGTCCATGTCAGACCACTAACTGCAACGCCAAGAATATCGTTAGCATTAATTCCGCCAGGCAGTCTCTTATAACAAAATACCACTGTCTTCGATTTTGGAGCTTTAACATGCTCTGTAACTTTGAGGTAGAACACTCCCTTGCCTCCAGGGCCGCAATTCGCCGGAAGTGAATATCCATATTTATAAGTACCCGGATATTTAATACTATCACCTACAGCTACAATGTATTTATTAGCCTCTAAACCTTTATGTGTCGCTAAGTTGTCCCACTCTACACTTTGCAATGTATATGCATTCAAATCGAATTTGCCATAACCTGTTTGACACAACTGAGCAGTATAATCCTGAGCATAAGCAGGGTCTCTTAGAATGAAAACTACGGTACCCGAATCAATATCTTGGGTAACTGGATTAATAAGACACTCGAAAGCGCCAGGATCAGGACGCCACAAATAATGATATCCTATGTTGGATTTCAATATCGACGCATTTATTCTATAACCACCCGGAGCCAAAGATGCTCCTCCCGGAGGAGTTATTGTACCATAACTAAAGTTTGAACCGGTCAAGCCATTACCATTATCATACCAGTATGAGTTAGACTGTGTAAGCCCCGGTTTACCTTCTGGTACGTTAGGATAATCAACTTGAGCGTCATTATACAATGTAAATACGCTATATGATGCGGAATCACGGCATAAAGAAACTGTATCTTTGTCCCAATAGCCATAAGAGGCCATTAACGTTAATGTATCGTGTACATACTTCGTTCCTACTTTACAATCTTCATATTCGTATATGAATTCTTTTTCGTATATAGTTATGTCGCTACCAGCTTTATTTTTTACAATTTTTGAAGTCCATCCTTGGCTACCAATTGTCGCCGGACTATATGTTCCCGGAACAATACGTTTGAAGACAATATTAGGATCTTTATCTCTCATGTTTGAAGGTAAGGTATCTACAGCGCATATACCTATTTTTAAAGATGCTAATTGACCTATTGTATCAACACTTACACGCAATACAACCGGAACTTCGTTGCCGCAAGTATAGTCCGTACCTGCAGTTGCCGGAGGAGTAAGAACTATTGTGTCTGTAAATGTATACTTGGCGACAGAATCAGTTTTTACTGAGTAAGCAGAATTTTGGGAACTACTCCTTTTCCATTTCCAAGTGAAATTTGCTGCCTCATAAATATCAATATATTTTTTGAAAGCAGCTTCTAAAGTTCCTGCATACGTACCCGGAGTTGTAGTCACACAAACAATCGTGTCCTTTTCTACTCCATCCTGATAATCGGGCAAGACAAACACATAAGTCCAGAATTTTTTACCGGATTCCAATCCGCACAATTCGTCTTCTGCTTCGTACTGGAAAACAAATCCACCTTCACTGGACTTAACTAACTTAAATGCATTACCGGCGCCTTCATTTTTTACAGCAGGATCAATGCTGTAATCGGATGCATAAGCGCCCTCTGTATGTGTATACAAAGTCCATTTACCATAATTCGGGGAAAGACTTTTCCCCGCCACATCATATCCTAACTCAAGAGGATACAGAGAATCTGTTCTATAACAGAAAAAAATTGTATCGGAACCTTCTACTCCACTTAGATGACTTCCAGGGAAAGCAGGAGGAACAACCTGCCCCCAAGCTACGCCAGCAAAAAGCACCGCTACAATTGTCATTAAAATACTTTTTCTTTTCATAATTTTGAATTTAATTAAAAATGTTTATAAATTTATTTATTATTATTATTATTATTATTATTTTCTTTTTCTATCAATTTCTATCTAACTTTCGTTTTTCTTTTCTTCAATTTTACTTTAAATATTTCATCAAAAAACTTTGCAAAGGTACAACTAAAATTTAATATCACACCACTATGCTTCAATTTTTAATATTATTTAACCTTTTTTTCATGTATTTAAACCCTGTATCTTATATCTCGTTGTATAAAAAAGCGCGGGTTATTATTCTCTTTTTGAATGATTTCCGTCCAGTTGTTGTTACTGTCAAAACTGTAACTGTAATTTGTTTCATTCTTTAATTTTTTATCAGCCCCATAGTGCAAAATTGCACTCAAAAGTTTGCTTTTAGCCTTATATTCGTACCTGCTGCCGTCATATATCGGCTCTTTTCTTGTCTTTCGATTCAGCGCCTTGAACGTTCTTTCGTTGTAATCAATCATCCATGTATAATCGATAGGCGCCGTTAAACTCTCAAGTATCATATATAAGGTATACGGCTTTTCCAGCGTCTCCTCGCTAATCGTTTGCTTGATTGCAATTTTCTCCAGTGGGTCGAACTGTGTCCTTTTATGAGAGACGGTTTTATGTTTACTGTCTTCTGTCCAAAGTTCGTCGTACCTCAAAACATTAGTAAGTACGATTTTGGTAACATGGTCTTCAATATCTTCGTATCTTCGTGCAAGCACGGTGTTGAACTTATAGTTAACAAGATATTCTGTCCGCGCCAAAAGTTTATCTTCTTTATCTGTTCTTGTTTCTATCACGGTGCCGTCTTCTTCGCTATATTGCCAGGCAATCTTCACGTCAACTTCACCTTCCATATTGTAAACGATTTCTTTGACACGATAGCCTTTGTCGTCGAAGAAAATTTCGGCGATAAAATCCGCGACTTCCCCTTTAGTAACAGTCTCGCCTTCTACTTTTGGCGCATACACTGTATATTTTAGAGATTCGACATTGGCTTTACTTAAATTATAATCTTTGTAACTTTTCATCACAGGCAATCCTTTCAATTTCGCTTCAGCGGCAAAAGCAAACAACACAGCTGCTATTACCATTATATTCTTCACAACAAAATACCCTGTTTTCATGTTTACCTTACTTTTCTTTTTTATCATTTCTACTATCTTTAAAAATTCTATACTTTAAATTTTGTCAAAACCAACTCAAAAATTACGGCGCAAAGATATAATGTTTTCTTGAAATACAATCCAAAATATTTATTATTTTATAAATTTTAACATAATTTAAGTATTCGCCCATACCGTCACTTAGAGATTAAAGTGTTACAATACAAGTAATAAGACAAAAAATATCGAAGAAATAACTTGTTAAATAAAATGCGAATAAATTGTGATTTTTTTTTGTTGTATTAGCGAAATTTTGTGTTTCCGGCATGTTTTCGACAACATTTTGCGGTTTTTTTTGTATATAAAAGACTGTGTTTTGGTCTTCCCGAACAAAGAATTTTTTCACAAATGCCCTGACTTTAGCACACAGATTATTAATTACCCCCAATCGCTTCGCTCTTCGTGAAAACTTCGTGGTTAAATTTATCTCAACCGCAAAGAACACAAAGTTTCACAAAGTTTTTTTTACTTTGTGAAACTTTGTGGTTAAATTTATCGGGGCAATGGTTAAACGTTTCTAACGTATGGTATAAATAAAAAGCATAATAAAAAGATGGAAACAACGTTTAAAACGTAAAACTATTTCCCCCTTTCATATAACAGCTTCACAAATACCTAATATTAAGCAAAGTGAGCTGTTATATATTCTTTGCATTAAATCCTTTTTAATGGGTGACTCGTTGGGAAACGAGAGGGAGGAAGGAAGGAAGGAAGGAAGGAAGGAAGGAAGGAAGGAAGGAAGTTATTCATATTGAGACCTTCAGTCTCTATCGTCGACATGTTCTTCGCTATATGAACAGAGGAGAGGGTAGCAAAAGGGTAGCAAAACAACCTTATTCCCAACCTTATTTCCCCAACAAAACACCTTAGTAGCCAAGATTATAACAACACACAAAACCTTATTACCTTATTGAATTTACTCCCAAATATCATCGATTTAATAAGGTAATAAGGTTGGATGATGAATTGGTATCTCACTGCCCTACTGAGGTTGTTTTGTTTTTTAAATAAGGTAGGAATAAGGTTTTATCTACCCCCCCCCCCCTTAATCATCCTTAACAAACACGTTTTAAGAAATCTAATTGGCTTTGAACACCCTACCTTACGGGATTTTTTGTCGTACACTAATAATCTGATTAGGCATATTTTGCTTTCTATTCATAAAAATAACCTTTTGTCATTCTTATCTTTATTAAAGGTGGGAAACTTCAATCAATATTTAAGGATGCGTCAAGTAATAAATGTATCAATAAGATATATCCAGATTACTTCGCTTTGATTTTTCCGCTTTTTCTCGGCTACTCGGCTACTCGGCTACTCGGCTACTCGGCTACTCGGCTA
>JAIROC010000483.1 GCA_031257735.1 Bacteroidales bacterium
TTGACAGTACCAACGTCTTCTATTTCTGCCTATCAAAATACAATGATATGGAAAGATTTTGCCCCCATTAGCGGTGGAGGGGTACTGTTTAGCGCTAAGGAAAACATTCCTGCTTTGGGTAATCTAACTGCCAATATCTCTAATGGGTTACATCCTGCCAATACTTCGATAACGATTAGCGCTACCCCACTATCAAGTTCCTTTCTAGGATGGACAAGCAAGGTCGTCAATTTGGGGACTGCCAATTCGCTCTCTTTTGTTCTTACGCAGGATACCGTAATAGTTGCCAATTTTGGCAATACTGATACCGTTAACCTGACTGCCGCAGGGACGCTTAAAAACCGGGCAAACATCAAAAACATTACTCACCTGACCATTACCGGAAATATTGACGCCCGCGACATACAGTTTATGCGAGACAGCATACCGTTACTTTCTGATTTAGACCTGACAGGCGCTACCATAGTAGCCTATTCCGGCACGGAAGGAACATATTATGATAGCAACTATACATATCCTGCTAATGAAATGCCTCAATATTCTTTTTACAGGAATACATCTCCATCTACAGGAAAAATCAGCCTGACTTCAATTAAACTGCCCGTTGGATTAATTACTATTGGAAATTCTGCTTTTTCTAATTGTATCGGCTTAGCCTCCCTAACCATTCCCAATTCGGTTACCTCTATTGGCTCTTCTGCTTTTTCCTATTGCAGCGGCTTAACCTCCTTAACTATTCCCAATTCGGTTATCTCTATCGGACAGTCTGCTTTTTCCAATTGCAGCAACTTAACATCTCTAACCATTGGCAATTCGGTTACCTCTATTGGAGATGCTGCTTTTTCCTCTTGCAGCGGCTTAACATCTGTAACCATTCCCAATTCGGTTACCTCTATTGGCAATTCTGCTTTTTACAATTGCAGCGGCTTAACCTTCGTAACTATTGGCAATTCGGTTACCTCTATTGGATATTCTGCTTTTCAGAATTGCAGAGGCTTAACTACGGTAAATTTCAATGCTACCAATTGTGCCTCCATGATGGGTTCTTCTGTTTTTTATGGATGTTCATCTTTTTCTACTTTGACTATTGGGAACAATGTACAAAACATTCCGTCTTCTGCTTTTTACGATTGCAGCAGCTTAACCTCCGTAACCATTGGTAATTCGGTTACTTATATTAGAGATAAGGTTTTTTACAATTGCAGCGGGATAGCAGAAATACATGTGAAAGCAGTAACACCTTCCTCCATGGGAGATGATATTTTTTACGGAGTATTGAGTACAATACCTGTACATGTACCATGTGGGAGCGCTGTAGCATATAGAAATGCCTACGGTTGGAATCGTTTTGCCAATAATATAATAGAAGATGTATCTCCACGTGATATTAGCGTACAAAGCAATAATACAGGCATGGGCGTAGCCAATATTATACAATCCAACACCTGTACAAATGATACCGCTATTATTGCGGCAATAGCCAATACCGGTTATCGCTTTGTGCAGTGGAATGATGGCAATAACCAAAATCCACGAACTATTACCGTTACTAAAGATACGGTTTTTACCGCCGAGTTTGGCGTTTTATCTGCCAATACATACCATGTAACAGTAAATGCCAACAATAGCAGTATGGGTACTGTTAGCGGCAGTGGAGATTATGCTACAAATACTACGGTTACTATTGCGGCAACAGCCAATACAGGTTATCGCTTTGTACAGTGGAATGATGGCAATAGCCAAAACCCGCGTACGATTAGCGTTACTAAAGATACGGTTTTTACTGCCGAGTTTGAGGTAATTTTAATCTATCATGTATATGTATCCGCCAACAATCCCATCATGGGAACAGTCAGTGGAGGCGGAGATTGTACAGCAAACAGTACGATAACCATCACAGCAACCGCCAATATCGGTTATCGCTTTATCCAGTGGAGCGATGGCAATAAACAAAGTCCACGAACGATTACCGTTACACAAGATATGATTTTAACTGCCGAGTTTGCTGTTTCGGCAGCGAATATGTACCATGTAACAGTATTTGCCGACGATCCCAGCATGGGCAGTGTTAGCGGCGGCGGAGATTATGCCGTAAACAGTACAGCTGTTATAGAGGCAACGCCTAACGCCGGTTACCGCTTCAAACAATGGCAGGATGGCAATACCCAAAATCCCCGAAGTATTACGGTAACACAGGATATAGTTTTTTCAGCCGAATTTGTGTCAGTAAAACACAAGGTATTGTTAAGCGTCAACGATATAACAAGGGGAACCGTTAGTGGCAATGGAGAATATACCATAAATACTGTTGTAACCATTACAGCAACCCCCTATACAGGTTATCGTTTTGTAGGCTGGAGTGATGGTAATAAGAACAATACACGCACGATAACCGTAACACAGGATATTGCTTTAGTTGCGATTTTTGGGATAGAAGGAATGTATTATGTCTATGCATCGCCCAATAATAGTGTTATGGGAAGTGTTACGGGCAGTAATGACTATGAGAAAAAAAGTCTTACCGAAGCAGTACACAAGGCAGAATATAGCGCAAACAGCACAGCCACCATCACAGCAATCCCCAATCCCGGCTATCGTTTTGTACAATGGAGTGATGGTAATACTACCAATCCCCTTAGCTTTACCGTGACGGATGATTATATCATTACAGCTATCTTTGACGAAAATACAGGCATAACCGACAGGGAAGCATCTGACATAAGCGTCTATCCCAATCCCGCAAGAGATCATATCACTGTCATCTTGCCAGAGAATATACATCAAGCTGTCTTTACACTCTACGATATGCAAGGTAAGCTGTTACTGCAACAAGAAATTAATAATCAGGATGTGATTTCAGTCAATACGTTTGCGAAAGGAATCTATCTCTATAACATAACAACAGACAAACAAAAACACGTGGGGAAATTAAGAATTAAGAATTAAAAATTAAAAATGAGTGGACGAGTAGGCAAGTGAATAAAACTTGTCTACTCGTTTTATTTATCCACTTGTCTACTAATTAGTGTCTGTCTATAGAGTACAATTAGGGTTGTTTCAAAGCGCCCCCCGCAATGACGGTGTTGTTTGGACGGCGTAAAATTTCCATAAGGATAGCCGTAAATTTCTATAAGGACAGCCGTAAATTTCTTTCCTTATTGCCGTAAATTTCTATAAGGATAGCCGTAAATTTCTTTCCTTATAGAAATTTACGGCTATAAGGATAGAAATAAATGGGCATCTAATTTCGTCGGATAATTGCCGTATGCCAACCCAATTTTGATATAAATTTCGCAAAACAATTTCCTCAAAATAAAATACTTCATATTCGTGTCCGATATACTGTAATTACTTTTTTGATAGATTTTAGTCCGATTTGCTCCAAGTCTATATCTTGGGGATGAATAAAATAAACTTTTGCAACATCATCGTTTGCCGTTAAAGGGGCAAATGTCTTTACATTACATTCAAAAACAATATCAATCGTAAAATAAGTCAAGCCGCCAAATTGATATTCATTGGGAAATGTTCCAAAAAAACGTAGGTCGGTTACATCCAAATTTAATTCTTCCTTTACTTCTCTTTTCACGCAATCTTCTGCTGTCTCGCCTAAGTCTATAAATCCGCCGGGCAAATCCAATGTCCCTGCTACAGGATTGAATTTACGAACAGTAAACAATAATTCTCCTTTTTCATTTACAATCAGGGCAACTGTTGCTCCTGCTTCATTAATATATAACTTATGATGACAGTCCGAACAGATATGCGCTTTCACGCCATCCCAAAAAAATCTTTGCGAACCACAAAACGGACAATATTTAAAAACATTTCTCGGATGCGTTTCCATTAATCATTATTTAAAAGTGTTTGTGCTGCCTGTAATGTAGAATCAGAAAGTTTCTCATTACTTATCATTTTGGCAATTTCAACAACCCTTTCCGCTTGCGACAGTCGTTTGATTTGTGAACAGGTTTTTTCTTTATCATCTTTTTTATAGACAAGATAATGTACCTTTGCTTTACTTGCAATTTGCGGTAAATGTGTAATGGCAATCACCTGAATAAAACGGGCAATTTCCTGCATTACTTTTCCCATTTTTGCAGATACTTCTCCAGAAACGCCACTATCTATTTCATCAAAAATAATAGTAGGAAGTATATTTTTTTGCAGGATTAACGATTTAATAGCAAGCATCAGTCTGGACAATTCTCCACCAGAAGCTACTTTTGCCATGGCTTTCATATCCGTACCGCGATTGGCATTGAAAAGAAAAACAGGCTTATCCAATCCTGTCTCGGTAAGTTGGTTATTTTGTTCCAAAACAATTTTTATCATGGCTTGCGGCATATTCATGGATTGCAGTCTTTCTTTTAAAGCCTGTTCAATACTCGGAATGATATTTTTCCTTTTTTGAGATAATTCTTTCGCCAATAAATAGAGTTGTTTTTCTATCTGCAAAATACTTTCTTTCAAATCCGAAGTTGATACTTCTACCTGATAAATAGCTTGCAATTTTTCCCGTAATTGTTCCTTTACAGCAATTAAATCTTTTTCATTATTGACTTTATGTTTTTGTTCCAATCTATATAAAGTATTTAATCGGGAGGATAGCTGTTCTATTTCGTGAGGATCATAAACTGTATTTTCTGCAATAGTCGAAATCTCATTTGTAATATCTTTCAGGTCAATCAAAATGGAATTAAATCGGGTAGATAATGTTTCGAGTTTAAGAGAATGTTTTTCCATAGAAGACAAGCGTTGTTTACAGTCTTGCAACTGCTGAAAAACATTTATCTCATTAAAATCCATCATATTGATAATCTCGCTTAATTTCTGTTTTATTTCTTCTGCATGGGAAAGCATTTGAAGTTTTTCTTCCAAATCGGTTTGTTCTCCTGCTATCAATTTTGCCTCTTCCAATTCATTACATAAAAACTCCAGATATTCCTTATCCTGATTTCCTGATTTATCAAAAAGTTCCTGTAATTGTTTCTTTTGAGATTGAAATATTCGGAATGTATCCTTATATGTTTTTATTTCTTTGTCTAATCGTGCGTATTGGTCAAGAACAAGCAATTGAAAATTATTATCCTGAAGTAATAAATTGCTATGCTGAGAATGGATATCGACTAATTTTTCTCCTATTCTTTTTAGTGTATTTATATTTACAGGGGTATCATTGATAAATGCACGCGATTTGCTTTGGGGATTGATTTCTCTGTGAATAATACAAATATCATCGTAGTCAAGGTCTTCTTCTTCAAAGAGGGACAACAGATTTTGGTTTTTTATATCGAAGGTTGCTTCAATAATACTTTTCCTGTTCTTGTCGAATAACACACTTGTATCGGCGCGTTGTCCCAATAACAATGCAAGGGCATCTATCAAAATAGATTTTCCTGCTCCTGTTTCACCTGTAATGACAGAAAACCCTTCTTCAAAGTCAATAGAAAGGTGTTCAATAAGCGTGAAGTTTTCGATATAAAGATGCTGTATCATAGTATACGATATTTGACTCTGATTATTTTGTCATTTTTTCGTATTTTTCCATATTACTTGGATCTATTCTTCGTAAAATGTTAGAGGCTTTCTGTTTGTCTTCCATAGTAGCGCCTGAAAAAACATTGACAAATTCGGAAGATTTGGTGATACATATTATTGCAACACCTGTATTTCCGGGATAGGTATTGTTCAATGTTTGTAATGCTTCCAAAGCAGAAAGGATAACCGCAACGCCATTCGTTGTACTTTGGGACATAATATCCATACCTTCTTGATGATATTGGTAAATAAATTTTCGCAAAGCATCATAACTTGGATTTGTAAAACTTTCCAGCAACCAATATCGATTACGTTTTTCTTTTGTTGTATTCAACCAGCCCGTTTCTGTTTGCGGGGCGCTCGAAATGATATTGATACATTTATTATAAAAAGCAGTTCCGCCTTTGGATGCATAAGAATCGAAAGTTATCCCTAAAAACAAATTGGCATAATATGCCATGATAGACGTAACGGTCCATAAATAGGAATTTTCATCGTAATCAAAAGGTTGGTTTGTTGTATATTGAAACCGAAAATAATTATCCTGATAAGATAACAATGGAGAATTATACGATGAATTATAAACAGGACGACTTAAATGCACGTGTATTTTACCCTCGTACATATCATTTCCCGGAGCATTTTCTATCACTAATTGTATACTGCATTCTATTTTCTCTTCCGTCTTAAAATTATATTCCGACCATTTTCTGTCATTCATAAAAGAAGTAAGATTTTGTTCTAATGCAGTAAAAATGGATTTGTCTACCAAACTGCTTCCTGCTCCTTTCATATTGACAGTGGACACAGATACTCTGCACAATAACTCCTGTGAAAATGCAGCGGTAGTCAGAAAGAATATTACTATAACAATCAAAAATCTTTTCATATTGATAACATTTTATTTTACAATTTAACGCTGTTCAGAACAGTTTCAATAATATCAATAGCGATATCCTGTTTTGATTTTAAGGGAAATGCAATGATATTATTTTTTTTATCAATAAGCGTAACTTTATTGGTTAATGTTTCAAATCCAGCGCCCTTATCATTTAACGAGTTTAGAACGACAAAGTCAAGGTTTTTCGTATGTAATTTTTGTTTTGCATGTTCTATTTCATCATTTGTTTCCAATGCAAAACCAACAATAATCTGATTATTTTTCTTTTGGGTAGCAATTGTTTTTAAAATATCTGTTGTCGGTTTTAACAGTAAAGAGAAAGGTGTTTTTTCTTTTTTTATCTTTCTTTCTATTTTTTCGGCGGGAGTATAATCGGCAACAGCTGCCGCCATGAAAACAATATCCGCTTGTGGAAAATGTAACAGACATTTTTGCAACATCTCTTCGGCAGTATTAACATCAATACGATTAATATTTTTTTCTACTGTTGTCAAAGAAGTAGGACCTGTAATTAAATTCACTTCAAACCCTTTTGCGGACAAGGCTTCAGCGAGGGCAAATCCCATTAATCCCGAAGACCGATTGCCAATGAAACGAACGGCATCAACAGGCTCGTATGTAGGTCCTGCAGTTACCAGCGCTTTTTTATTAGTCGGCAATTTGCTTGTTGTTGTGGCATCCTTGATAACAGTTTCAAAAATAGTTTCCGGGCTTGCCATACGTCCTATTCCTTTAATATTACATGCCAACATGCCTGTTTGAGGGTCAATAATATGAAAATGATATTGCCTAAGTTTGTTTAAATTATTTTGCACAGCAATATGTTTGTACATATTTTCATTCATTGCAGGAGCAATATAGACAGGTTTTGTAAACGCCAACAAAGTTGTTGTAAGGGCGTCATCGGCAATTCCTGCGGCAAGTTTTCCTATAACATTTGCGCTTGCAGGAGCAACAACAGCGCTATCCGCCCATTGAGCAAGCGAAATATGTTCTGTCGTTCGCTCTGTCGAATGTTCAAACATATCAACATAGAGTTTATTATTACTAAGCGTTTCTATTGTCAATGGAGTAACAAAAGCTAAGGCATTGCGTGTGGCGACAACTTTTACTTCACATCCCGCTTTCCGAAATAAGCGAATAAGGGAAAGTGTTTTATAGGCAGCTATACCACCACAGATACCAATGAGTATCTTTTTAGATGACATTTATTGAATGGATTCATTTTTAGCGCTCTCCTCTGGCAATCGATAATATATTTGATCATCTAAAAATTCCTGAATAGCAAGTAAAGAAGGTTTAGGCAGTTGTTCGTAATAACGTGCCAATTCTATTTGCTCTTTATTTTCAAAAATTTCATCCGACATCTCATGATTAATCGAAAACTCCTGTATCTTGTCATTTAGTTCTTCCTTTATATCGCTTGCTATTTGATTAGCGCGTTTAGAAAGGATAACAAGTGATTCATAAATATTTCCTGTTTTCTTGTCGAAATTATTTATATCTCTTGTTGCTGCGACGTTATCTGTTTTTGTTTTTTTGTAATCTACTTTGTTTTTGTTCTTCGTATTTGTCATTTTTCTAACAATTTATTTCTTTTTTTTTCTGCCTCGTCTGCTAATTTTTCCGCATCGGATAAAAACTTTGACTCAGCGTTATATGCTTTTAATTTATTTTTATTATCAATAGTTATTTGATAGCGTTCTATTTTTTTCCCTTCAACACTTTTCTGTGCATATTCATAGCTGTTTTTCACCAAATAATACAAGATTTCTTCCGTAAAAGATGAGCTGGGATAATCTTTGAACAAGTTATTAAATGAAATTTGAGCAGCCAAATAATTTCCTGTATTATAATACATGAGCGCTATATTAAAATCTTTTTTTGCTAATTTATTTCGCAAAGAATCCATCATCATATTTCCTTCTTCCTGAAACTTACTGTTAGGATAGGCATTTAGAAATATTTCCAAGTCTTCCATTGCAAGATAGGAATCGGTTTGATCTAAATTGTAGGCAGGAGAATTTAAAAAATAACACTTTGACGCCAAAAAACTTGCATCTTCTGCCCGTGGACTCTGCGGATACCGTCGAAGATAGTCCTTAAAATGGAATGCTGCCATTAGATAATCATGATTCTTCATATAACTGTCGGAAAATAAAAATAATATATTTTCTCCTTCCTGACTAGAAACATATAAAGGATAAATTTCTTCAAATAGTTGGGCTGCGCTCAAATATGCTCCTTTGGCATAATAAGTTTTTGCAGCTTCGTATTTAGCTTCCTTTGTTTTATAGCGTTTGGATATTCTTCCTTTATTGTGCTTTGGTTTTTTTTCCGCGTAAGAAGAAATATCCATGGTGAATAGTAATAAGATAATAAGAATTATTGTTCTTTTCTGCATGTACGATTATTCTTTTTTTGATATTGAAAAAAGATTTGCAAAGGTATAAAAAATATTCGTTCGATTTGTAAAAATATATATTCTGTTTTTATGTGCATAACTAACGGCACTATTTCAAATTTATTTTTGAAGGCGTGAAGACGCAAAAGAAGCTGTGTGAAAAGTATTTTCGCAACAATAGACACCGTCATTGTCTGAACCACGATTTTAATAAGATTTATAAGATTAGCAGGATGCTGCCTTTGTTCGGACGAGGTTCTACCTCGTTCGGATTATCCTTGCAGGTTCTACCTGCATTTATTTCATTTTCAATTTTCACTCCTAAGAGCAGCGGAGCTAATTTTCGATTGTTGAAGGCATAGTCTGCTCGGATAGAGCGAACGAGGTAGAACCTTGTCCGAACGGGGTGGATAGTCCGAAAAATATCTTTTTTTCTATGGAACAGCTCCCGAAAAACGGGAAAATATATTTTGCTGTTTTCCTTGCTTTTATATTTTACGCGGAATAAAGAAAATTTCTGTACGTACAGCGCAAAATTTCTGTACGTACAAAAAAAAAATTCTATACGTACAGCGCGAAATTTCTGTACGTACAGAAAAAAATTTCTATACGTACAGAAATTTTGCGCTATACGTACAGAAAAAAAACTATACAATACAGCATAGAAAATCTTATCATCGAAAAAATTATTTTACAGACAAAGAGAATTGTATTTTTCCCCTGTTCGGACGAGGTTCTACCTTCAACAATTGAAAATTGAAAATGAAATAAATGCAGGCATAGCCTGCTCGGATAGAGCGAACGAGGTAGAACATCGTCCGAACGAGAAAAACAGCAATCAACATGACGGCGTTGTTGGGTTTATTCTTCGCTATTTTATAACTCATAACTCATAATTCATAATTCATAATTCATAATTCATAATTCAATTCACATTTTACTTCTTTTCCTGTGAATGCGATTGCCATTAGTATTACTTTTTTGTCAAGATAGGCTTCGTAATATTTACGGTCGTGGATTTGCGTCATTGCTTCTTGCAGCAGAGTGTCGATATCTTTTTCGGAATGATATTTAATTTCAGAGACTACTGTCAAGTCGGGTTGATGCCATACAGCATCAATACGTCCAATATTTGTTGGTATTTCTCCTTGAATATCGAAACCAAGTACTTTCATCAACAATAAAAACAATGAATGATAGTAAGCTTCTTTGGGGATATGCAGGTTATTTGGAATATGTGCTAACAAGAGCTGTAAATTTTGTTGCAGTCCAGAGACGTCTCCATTATGGATTTGTTGTTGCATTTTGAAGGTTAAGGGCTGTATCTGTTCTGGGGGATAATTGCTGTAGGCATTTAGCAGATATTTAAAAAATGAATTTCTCACTTCTAAATTTGGGAAGGCGAGTGTGTATATTTCTTGATCCGCTATTCTTTTTATATGCTTAATCGTCAAATAGCCTGTTTGAAACAGTAATGGAATTTCTCCAATATTAACAGGGTCATAACTGTCAAAAGCGCTTGAATCTGTTTCAATAGCTTCCAATACAGGTTTTATTTGATTACGACTTTTGAGTACTTCAATGAGAAAAGTTGGTGTACCTGTGCGAAACCAATAATTATCAAATTTATTCTTACTGAAAAGCAATAAAGTCGAAAACGGATTATATACTGCTGTCTTGCCATCCCACGAATAACCATTGTACCATGTTCTAATTTTATCTAACAACTCATCTCTACTTATATTTTCGTAATCTGCAACTTCATCAATATAGTCGGTAAAATAATATTCTAACTCTTCTTGTGTATATCCGCATATAGAAACATATTTCCAGTCTAATGTAATATCATCAGGATTATTCAGCGCCGAAAAAACCGACAACCCTGAAAACTTCGATACGCCTGTCAATAAAATAAATCGAATATACTTGTCGGAAGCTTTCAACACAGAATAAAAATTATGAAGTATTTTTTTATTTGTGTTTAATACTTCAATATTTGATAGATGGTCGATAATGGGTTTATCATATTCATCAACAAGAACAACAACCTTTTTCCTTGTAGATTGTGCTATTTTTTCAATTAATTCTCCAAATTTGCCGTTAAGGGTACGTTCCCGTAAGGTTAATTGATATTTATCTGCCATAGCATTGACAAAATCATCTAATGAAATCTTCAATTCTTCCTGAGAATCGAATGATCGTTTCCCAAAATCCAACCATATCACAGGATATTGCTGTGTCCAATCCCATTTGTCATAAATATAAAGTCCTTCAAACAATTCTTTATGTCCGCTAAATAATTCATCCAGCGTACTTATAAGCAAGGATTTGCCAAATCGACGGGGACGGGATAGAAAATAAATACTTCCTCCCGTCGAAACCATTTTATAGATATGTTCGGTTTTATCCACATACACACAGCCTTCTCTACGTAATTTACTAAACGATTGCGTTCCTATAGGTAATCTTTTCTTCATGATTCTATGATATTTTATTTTTTCTACAAAGGTAAAGTGAATGCAAAGATAATATTTTTTTCCACGTGAACAATAAGATGGTGGTAGCTTTTTTATCAAGCAACACATTTTAACCCCGTCATTGTGGGCTTGACCCGCACTCGAAGCAAAGCGAAGCGGAGCTATTTTTCAATCAATGAAGTACGTCAGCTCTGAGCGAACGAGGTAGAACCCGTCCGAACGGGGGCAGGAGATTACGGGGCAAGTCCGCAATGACGTGCTGATTGTTGCGGGGTGCGCTTTTGAAACAACCCCTCGTTCGGACGAGGTTCTACCTCGTTCGCTCTATCCGAGCAGGCTATGCCTGCATTTATCTCTGTGGTAGTAGTCAAAAAATCCCGTAGGGATGATATGTCGGTAGAAAAAATGGTAATAGCAATAAAATCCCGTAGGGATGACATGTCAATATCAGAAATTGAAAATTGAAAATTAGCTTCCTCGTTCGCTCTATCCGAGCAGGCTATGCCTGCATTTATTTTTAATACGTTTTACTGC
>JAIROC010000275.1 GCA_031257735.1 Bacteroidales bacterium
GTAGTGAAGCGCTTCTTAATCGAAAACACATTGACTGTTGGGGATTTCTTTGCAGTTACGCTTCTTACAATGATGACGTTGATTGTTATGGAAATATTTTTTATCCAGCCTTTTGAATACAAAATAATCTAACGTATAAAGTATATTTCTGCATAAAACTCCAAAAAATCCCCTTCAAAGTTAATATTTTATTGGACATTTTATTACATGTTATCCATCTGAACTATTTTTTTGCAACATAACTATATCTATACTAATCATTTAAAAAAAATATTGATAGGAAAGTAAAAGATTTTTCCAAAAAATGTTTGTTGGTATTTATAATTATTGTAATTTTGTAGCCATTACAAATCAAAATTAAATTAATAACTAAAACATTGAAAGTATGATACCTATCATTAATTCAAACATTCCGGAATTTAAAGTAAACGCCTTTCATAATGGCGAGTTTAAAATTATATCCGATAAGGATGTAAAAGGTAAGTGGGGGATTCTCTTCTTTTATCCCGCTGATTTCACGTTTGTATGTCCTACAGAATTGGAAGACATGGCAGACAATTATGGAAAATTTAAAGAACTTGGGGTTGAAGTATATTCAGTAAGTACTGATACACATTTTGTACATAAGGCATGGCATGATACGTCAGAGAGTATCAAGAAAATACAATATCCCATGCTTGCCGATCCAACGGGAGCGCTTTCCCGCGCATTGGGCGTCTATATCGAAGATGATGGCGTAACTTATCGTGGAACATTTCTTTTTAATCCCGAAGGTCAAATTAAATTATGCGAAATACATGATAACGGTATAGGGAGAAATGCAAGTGAATTGCTTCGTAAAGTAGAAGCTGCTCAATTTGTTGCAGCTCATCCTAATGAAGTTTGCCCCGCTAAATGGAAAAAAGGTGACAAAACTTTGAAACCCGGTATTGATTTGGTTGGAAAAATCTAATCGAAAATTGCTGAAGAACGGAGTAAAATTAACATTTACTCCGTTTTTTATTATTTCATAACTAAATCCTTAAAGATAATAATTATGTTAGACAATGCATTAAAAGAACAGGTAAAGTCAATTTTTTTAGGACTTTCATCAGTTTATATGTTGGATGTTTTTGTATCCGATAAACATGAAAATCGTCAAGAATTGATTGAATTGCTGGAAGAAACTGCTTCCTGCTCACCTAAAATCGAAGTCCGTGTGAATAAAGGTAATGGATTGGAATTTTGTCTTTTAAAAGATGGGAAAATAACAGGAATAAAGTTTCGAATGATTCCCAATGGACATGAATTTTCTACCTTACTTTTAGCCATTCTGAATTGCGATGGTAAAGGGAAAAATTTCCCGGATGAATTTATTCAAAATCGCGTGAAAGCGCTGAAAGGAAAAATCAATATAACATCATATATCTCACTCACCTGTACCAATTGTCCTGATGTTGTTCAGGCTTTTAACTTGATGACAATATTCAATCCAAATATTTTTCATGAAATAGTAGATGGCAATATTAATCAAGAAGAAGTTAATAATCTTAAAATACAGGGTGTTCCTGCGATATTTGCCGATGGTGAATTTATACATTCAGGACGTGCAGGTTTCAGTGAACTGCTTGATAAACTCGAAAAAAAATACGGAACAGAACCCATAGAAATGAAGCATGAACCGAAAAACTATGATGTTTTGATTGTTGGCGCAGGTCCTGCTGGGACTTCTGCTGCAATATATTCGGCTCGTAAAGGGTTGAAAGTTGCCCTTATCGCTGAAAAAACGGGCGGTCAAATATTGGAAACGGTTGCGATTGAAAATTTCATTTCTATCCCACAAACCACAGGAAAACAGCTTGCCGACAATTTTAAAAATCATATTCAACAATATTCAATTGATACTTATGAAAACCGTATCGTTGAAAAAATAGAATTGAACGGTACAGATAAAATATTGCATTTGAAAGGCGGAGAAATATTTGTTTCCCATTCACTAATTATTGCAACAGGTGCAAGGTGGAAAAGATTAAACGTAGACGGAGAAGAAAAATACATCGGAAAAGGCGTGGCTTTTTGTCCACACTGTGATGGTCCGTTTTATAAGGGAAAACATGTAGCCGTGATAGGCGGTGGAAATTCCGGCGTTGAAGCAGCTATTGATTTATCCGGAATTTGTTCAAAAGTAACAGTTGTTGAATTTATGGACGAACTCAAAGCCGATAAAGTATTGCAGGAAAAACTCAAAAATCTATCCAATGTTGATGTTTTTCTCCATACACAAACTGTCGGATTAGTTGGAGATAATGAGAAAATAACCGGAATTAAAGTAAAAGACCGTCAAACAGATGAAGAGAAAGTAATAAACCTGAATGGTGTCTTTGTACAAATCGGTTTAATTCCAAACAGTTCTGTTTTCAAAGAAATTGTTTCTACGAATGAGGCAGGCGAGATTATAGTTGATAAATACTGTCGGACAAATGTTTCGGGTATTTATGCAGCCGGTGATGTTTCTTCTGTTCCTTACAAACAGATTGTTATATCTATTGGGGAGGGCGCTAAAGCTGCTTTATCGGCATTTGATGACAGAATCCATGACGTTATTAAATAGAATATTACTGATAATCTTGAAGAAAGTATAAAATAACAATTGTATAAACATGAATGTTACAGAAGTTCACAGTCATTTAATCAGTCATAATATCAAGCCCTCTGTGCAAAGGGTTGCCATTATGCAATATCTCATGGAACATAAAACGCACCCTACAATAGATCAGATTTTTAATCATCTTCTTCCCCATATTCCTACCCTTTCCAAAACAACAGTGTATAATACGCTGAAACTGTTTTATGATAAGAGAGCAGTGCTTGCCTTAACCATTGACGAAAAGAATGTTAGATACGACGCTGAAGTAACTGCTCATGCACATTTTAAATGTAAAAAATGTGGAAGTATACAGGATATTTGTTTAGAAGAGACGGATATACCTCCTTTTAAAGGGAGTAATAAACTTATCCTTGAAGATACTCAAGTATATTTTATGGGAATTTGTGAAAAATGTACATCGAATAATTAATAGAATAATCGCCATGCGGAAGATCAAGCAAAGAAGTAAATTTGAAACGACAGGTAAATTTTAAGTACAAATATAAATAAGATATTATGAATAAAATGTATAAATCTATTACTGAAATGTGTTATAATTACAGTACTATATATGCTTTACTTCTGGAAAAAATATTTGTATCAAATTAAAAAAAAATAGAAATATGGAAAATATATTACAAGATATGATAGCAACTTACAATCTCTTAGATTTTGGGTTCGGAAATTATTCCGAAGTAAAAAAACTATCTCCTATATTGAAATGGGCAGGAGGAAAAGAACAAGAATTGAAATATATTGTTCCGAATTTACCGTATAATTTTGAAAATTATTACGAGCCTTTTGTTGGAAGTGGCGCTGTTTATACTGCTCTACAAGCAAAGAAATATTTTATAAATGACAAATCAGAGGAGTTAATAAATTTATATCAAAGCATAACAAACGGCAATCGAGAAACTTTTTTTAGAATAACAGATGAGATTATTCATAATTGGGATTCGCTAACTAATATAGCACTTAAAAACAGTGATTTCTTTATTGAAATATACAAAAGTTACTCTTGCGATATAATTAGCGACAATAAACTCAAAAACATCATTTCTGAATTTATTTTATCACGCATAGAGCAGTTTAATGGAATGTTTTCGACTATTTTTAACTTCAATATTGAAAACTTTATCACGGAAATTAAAATTAATCTTATTCGTAAAATTAAGCGAATGAAAGAATTAGAAAATACAAAAGGAAAATTACCTGATAATGATATTTCGGATAACATTGAAACGGCTTTGAAAAGCGCCTTTTATATGCACTTCCGATATATATACAACAATACAGAAAAATATAAAATCAATTCCGCATTTAAAGCAGCTGTTTTTCTGTTTATTAGAAATTTTGCATACAGTGGAATGTTCCGTTATAATACAAATGGTGATTTTAATGTGCCTTATGGTGGCATAGCCTACAATCGGAAAAACTTTTTGAAGAAAGTTGATTATTTGCGTACAAAGGAATTAAAATCTTTACTTGATAAAACAACTATTGAAAACAAAGATTTTGAAGAGTTTTTTTACGCTTATCAACCAACAAATAATGATTTCGTTTTTCTTGACCCGCCTTATGATAGCGAGTTTAGCACTTATGCAAAAAATGAATTTACTAAAAAAGATCAAATCAGATTGGCAAACTATTTAACTGATAAATGCCAAGCAAAATGGTTAATGATAATCAAAAATACAAATTTCATTTTTGACTTATACGATAAAAAAGGACTAAATATCAGTTCATTCGATAAAACTTATTTGGTTAGTTTTATGAATCGCAACAATAAAAATGTAAAACATTTACTGATAAAAAATTACTGATATGGAACAAAGAATAACAGAACCCGAGCTTATTTTACCATCATTATATTTAATGAGTTTGAATAATGGAATTATTACGACTTCTGAATTGATACAGAAACTTCGAAATATAATGAAACCAACAGGCGAAGATTTAAATATTTTGACAGGTCGCAATGACGATAAATTTTCTCAAAAAGTCAGAAATCTTATTGCTCATAGAACATTTGAGCGATTTGGCTATGCTGAATATAATACGGATACAGGTCAAATTGACATAACAAATAATGGAAAGTTACATTTGCAGAACAATCAGGAGGTCTTGGAATACCTTTTAATAAACGACTTTACATATACAGACCTTACAGAAAATTTACGCAAAGTTGAGAAAAATAAAAACAAGAAAAAGATAGAAACTTTTGATGAAAACATTATTATTCAAGAAGGAACTAAAAAATTAATGCAAGTTGCAACATACAATCGTTCAATGATTTTGAGAAATTATGCTATTCAATATTTTACACATGATAATCGCATAAATTGTCATTGTTGTAACTTTAATTTTCAAGATTTTTATGGTGAACAAATAGGTGGCAATTTTATTGAGATACACCATACAAAGCCGATTTTTAAATACGAAGACGAGGATTTAGAACATACACTTGAACAAGCAATCGGAAATTTAACCCCTGTATGTTCAAACTGTCATAGAATGATACACAGAAATTGGAATAAACCTCTTGAAATACAAGCGCTGATAAAGAATATTAATGCAAATGGAATTTTTGTGAGATAATTATGATGAAAACCAACTTTCTTCTTCATTCCGACAATCTTATCGGATTAAATTTCCTTTTAACCAACGATTTTAGAGGTAAAATTGACTTAGTGTATATTGATCCGCCGTATGCTACAGGTGGCAATTTTACGATTACTAATGGTCGTGCTACTACAATCAGCAATTCAACCCGATTTATTTTCGTCAGGAACAGCGTTTGACTTTTTGAATTTGTAAACACATTTGACTAAAAAATGAAATATAGAATCAATAAAAATATTCTCAATCCATTATGAAAATATTACAAACAGTATACAAATTCATTTCCTTGCCGTTAAAATATTTATTTCTATTGTTGATTTATGCTTATCAACGACTTATATCTCCTTTATTACCTTCATCATGCAGATTTGTTCCGACATGTTCCGCTTATGGGATAGAGGCAATCAAAAAATATGGTCCCTTCAAAGGAGGATGGCTTACTTTAAAACGTATTTTATCCTGTCATCCGTGGGGGAAGAGTGGATATGATCCTGTTCCGTAATCATATATTTCTCTAAAGGAGATTAAAGGAGATGGAAGGATTTTATAGAAATACAAAATCCATTTGTTTTTTTGTCAATTGAACATCTTTTACTCGAATACGAACTTTGTTTCCCAGACAATATATTTTTCCTGTATGTTGTCCTACATAACGATAATTATCTTCATCATAATAATAAAAATCATCTATCAACGACTTCACAGATACCATTCCTTCGCACTTAGTTTCATCCAATTGCACCCAAATTCCCCATTTGCTTACGCCTGAAATTAATCCGTCAAATTCCTGTCCAATTTTATCCGATAAAAATTCTGCCTGTTTATATTTAATAGAATTACGTTCCGCTTCAACAGCTCTTTGTTCCATATCGCTCGAATGTTTGCACTTTGCTTCCAAATCTTCCTTATTTACAGAAGGATTCCCCTCCATATAATGGCTTAACAAACGATGAACCATCAAATCAGGATAACGGCGAATAGGTGAAGTAAAATGAGTGTAATACTTGAATGCTAATCCGTAATGTCCAATATTATGGGTAGAATAAATAGCGCGTTGCATGGTGCGAATAGCCAACGTTTCAATTACATTTTGTTCGCCTTTTCCCTGAACAGAAGAAAATAAATTATTCATTGAGTTTACCAAACTTTTCCGAGAATTTAACTGAAGTGAATACCCAAGTTTATTAATGAACGTATTGAACTTGTTTATTTTTTCATCCAATGGTTTATCATGAATACGATAAACAAAACTTTTAGCTTCTTTTCCTAGTGACATTTTTCCTATCGATTCCGCCACTTTGCGGTTTGCTAACAACATAAAATCTTCTATCAATCGATTGGAATCTTTATCTTCTTTGAGGTAAACGCCAACAGGTTTTGCATTTTCGTCCAAAATAAATTTTACTTCTTCAGAAGCAAAATTGATAGACCCTCGTTCAACCCGTTCTTTTCGAAGCGCCTTTGCAATAGTATCCAAGATGAGAATTTCTTCATGATATTCTCCCGTTTGGGTTTCTATAATTTCTTGGACTTCTTCATAGTTAAATCGACGATTAGAATTGATAACGGTTTTGCCAATCCATTGTTTATGAATTTTCCCTGTTTTATCTATTTCAAATACAACTGAAAAACATAGTTTATCTTCATGCGGACGTAAAGAACATAGATTATTCGATAATTTTTCAGGCAACATTGAAATAGTTCTATCAACCAGATAAACCGACGTAGCACGTTTAAATGCTTCTTCTTCAATTGCTGTTCCCGGTTTGACGTAATAAGAAACATCAGCAATATGTACGCCAACCTGATAATGATTATTTTTCAGTTTTTTAAAAGAAATAGCATCGTCAAAATCTTTGGCGTCTTCGGGATCTATGGTGATAGTTAGAGTATCTCTGAAATCGTGACGTGCAAATATTTCACTTTCAGGAATGAGCTCTGGAATATTTGCCGCTTCGGTTTCAGCCGCTTCGGAAAAAGATGGATTGAAATTTTGATCTATCAAAATGGAGAACATTTCCACTGTATTGTCTCCTGGATAACCTAAAATTTGTGTTACTTCTCCGAAAGGATTACGAGCATGTTTCGACCATTCTGTAATCTTTGCCACTACTTTCTGTCCTGTTTTAGCGCCATGTAAGGCTTGATTGGGAATGAGAATGTCGATAGGCATATTTGTGTTATCGGGAATAAAATAGGAGATATTCTTTGATTCTTTGATTGTTCCAACAAAAAGCTCTTTATCCCGCTTTACAATTTCAATCACACGCCCTTCCGGACGATGCCCTTTGCGAGCTGGAAATAAATGAACTTTCACAATATCGCCATTCAACGAACGGGCTGTATTATTGGGCGCAATAAAAACATCTTCAATCTCTGGACGATTGGCAATTAGATATGCTTTTCCCGTTTGTTTCATACTGATACGACCTTCAATAATATTTGAGCTATCCGCTACGACTTGAATAGGGTTCAGTTTGTATTTTCCTCGATTCCCTCTAACCAAGATGTTACTTTGAGACATCTCTTCAATCGTCTTACGAACCAATTCTTTTTCATCTTGATTACTAATATCCAATTTTGCAGATATTTGTTTGTAATTAAAATACTGATAGGGGTTCTTACTAAATACTGTCAGTATACGGGTATTAAATTCTGTATTTACGGCTTTCGTCGTTTCTTTTCTTCTCCTTCTGGGCATAAGTATTTCTTTTTATTATGAAAATATTTTCTTTCATCATGATTAATAACAATCTTTCAACCATATTTGTTGTTCGGAATCATATACTTTATCACAATTATTTCTTATCTGAAAACGTAAAATATATTGATTATTGTCTTTATTTTCCAATATAAAAATTTCATTGTATTGTTCGTCCTTTGTTATTTCAGCCAAAGTAGTAGGAAGTTTTCCTGTTTCTTCTTTAAATTGATCAATTGCTTTTATAAGATGTTTTGCTCGGTTCTGCATACTTTTTTCATACGTATTCGATTGATTTACGATGAAAAAACAAAGCATCCCAATCGAAATAATAACCAAAAACAATGAATACAGTTTACGCGTAAACTTACTTTTCTCTTTCATGACGCATCAAAATTATCTGTCTTAATTACGAAAAAAGTAATGATTTATTGGATAGGCAAGGATAAAAATTGCAGGAATTTGAAAATTGAAAATTAACTCCGCTGCCCTTACGGGTGCTTCAGTCGTTCCTCTTTCACAATGACGGCGTTGATTGTTGCGAAAATACTTTATAGACAGACTAATTAGTGTCTGTCTATATAGTCCGCATATTTCATATTTGGCTCATCCCACCCCAAGGTAAATCGTAAAAAAGGGGGTATGAGAAAACATTATTTGTAAGGATATGTCAAGATTCGTCCATTTTTATTATTCGTGTTACTATTTTTTGTTTTTATTCGGTTTTTTTGACACAACAAGACACAATTCTCCCATTCAAGCTGCCTTATTTCGATTATTCAAGAAAGTATTTTATATTCTTTGCAACACTGCTCCTGTCATCACCCGGATATTGTAGGCTATGACACTCCATAACACTTTTTGGTTAAAATGAGCTTCTCCCTTCCAATTACAACGAAAAATGCCATAGCCTCGCTTCAAGTTGGAGATAACTGCTTCTATACCACTACGCCATTTCTTCAGACGGGTTGACATATTTTTGCTGCTGGTGATATTTTTTAAACTACCGCTTATTTTGTTAAATACTATATTGATAATCCCTTTCTCCTGAGAATATTCCATATTGGCTATAGATGCATATCCTCCATCCGTTGCACTGTCGCGTGGAACTATACCATAGTTTGTTATTACCTCTTCTATCATGCCCTGATACAAGGAACTATCTGATGGATTACCCTTTAATATATTACATCCAAGTATTAAATTGCTTTTTCCTGTTGCCAAATTTACCTTATGTCCAAACTGGATTTCTCGACCCCCTTTTACTATTATGTCGGTATGCAACTCATAAATGGAATACAGCTTCTCCTCCTTGTGAACTTGTTCTCCTTTTATCTCTTTTTTCCATGTCATTGCATATACTTGATGCATCAGGGGTAACAAACGTTCCAGTGAGAGTATTATTAATTCTGACTGCGGACTTATACTATAAATGTTCTTTTTTTTTATAACATTGGATACTTGATTAATGCTTTTTGTAAATGTTATCAATTGATTCCTGAACAATTTTGTGCGCTTGTCCAAATCTCTACTCTTCTCTGCATTCCCTTTCTGATTTTTACTTTTCCTTGTTTTTGTATTATTTATTAAAAAATAGGTCTTCTTGGCGTTTTTTGTATAGTTTCGGAAATTTACCCCTTCTATCTCTTTCTGCAATTGGGTTAGCAATCTATGACTCTCCCGGATACAATCCCATACCAGTGAATTATTCGTCGGATAATGAATATTTGTCTTTATCACTGTACTGTCTTGACGTAGTTTCGTTATATCTTCCAAGCCTTCTTTCATTGCTATATTGTTTAACGCTACCATGAATTTATCCAGACTATCTTTACGTATTCTCGAAATATATTTCTGGTACGTTTGAAAGCTATATGGTAATGATAAATCTAATTTTAAAAATTGTTCGCATATTCTCGAATCGCTCTGATGATATTCCAGCTCTCTATAATCCAACCCCTTTTCTTCTTTATACAAGGCTGCACGGATGATTTGCTCTATACTGGGCATATCTTTTCTGCCAAAGATACTTTGTTTACTCCCTTTTACAATATCAGGTGCAAGTATCTTTATTAATTCGGGATGCAATTCCAATATTGTATCCAATAATCCCAACACAGGATTCTTTGACCAGTCTGCCTGTTCAAATTTAAATCGGAGCGACTCAAATAAATTCATTCTCATGATATGATTTCTTTTTATGTTGCAAAGATAATACTTTTTTTTGACATATACAAGTTTGTTAATGAAAATCTTATACATTAAAGACAGACACTAATTAATCAAGAATATTATAGAACGTCTTTGTTTTCTGCAGAAAATGGTGAAATAAAAAGATTTGTAATAGATAAATGGAATCCTACTTTGGTAAGAATAACGCATACATTTTCCCAT
>JAIROC010000499.1 GCA_031257735.1 Bacteroidales bacterium
GTCGAGCGATAAAAATATAATGCGCAAAGGTAGTAATTTTTTTGGTACATCATCTTGTTAGCAAATAATAACGCTTCATAACGACAATTCTATTTCGCCTGTCTTTCGGTAAACGGGAATGTATGTATCCAAGATACTTTCGTATAAAATGACTTTCCTAACTTCAATTTCCTGAATAAAGGAAGTTTGTACAGCTTCTATCACTTTCCAGAACTTTTGTTTATCGTCAACTTTATTTATTCTGGCGATGGTAATGTGAGGGACAAAATTCCCGAAATCGTATTTGAAGTTCAACTTTCTCATTTCTTTTTGAAGCTGATGATGTAATTGTTCCATGATTTGGGTTTTATCTACGCCAAACCATAAAACACGTGGTTGATACCTGCTCCCAAAAACGCCTACCCTCCCAATCTTCAAAGAAAAAGAAGAAATATTCGATACTGCAACACTCATTCCTTTCAGGATAAAAGGTATTTTCTCTTCAGGTGTTTCTCCTAAGAATTTTAAAGTCGTATGCATCAAGTCAGGTTTTACCCAATTGATCCTATCCAACTTTGTAGAACTTGACTTGATTTTGGTATAGATATCCAGAAAGGATGCATCAGGAACGGTATCAATCGCAATAAACAATCGCTTCACTGTCGCAATGCTTTTAACTTTTCAGCCATTGCCTGTCCTAATTCAAAACCTGCCTGATACTTTTCTCCGGAAACAGCCTGCTTATTTTCTACAGGGTTTCCAACTAATTCCCAATTCATTGTTTGGGCAAAAGCGGTTAACTGTTTTACGGCTGCTCCCGCCCATGTGAAAGAACCGTAACAGCCATAAAGACGATTTTTAATTCCACGACATTCAATAGAAGAGAGTAATTTTTCCACTAATGGATATACGCCGCCCATATAAGTAGGGCATCCGATAATGAGACCTTTGTATTTGAATATATCTGAAAGAATAAAGGATGTATCCGTTTTAGACACATTATAAATCACAACGTTTTTTATTCCACCGGCAACCACGCCTTCGGCAACGGCTTCGGTTAATTGTTGCGTATTCCCATACATGGAACCGAATGCGATAACTACGCCTTCTGCTTCGGCTTCATAGCGAGACCATTTGTCGTATAAATCCACTACTTTGTTCAATTCTTGCTGCCAAACAGGTCCGTGAGTAGAACAAATGGTTTTGACGGGTAATGCGACTATTTTTTTGAGTGCATTTTGTGTTGGCATTCCATATTTTCCAACTATACAGGCATAATAACGACGCATTTCATCCCAATACTTGTCCGTATTAATACAACTGTCTAAATAATCGCCGTCATTTGTCCCAAAAGTACCGAATGCATCGGCAGAAAATAATATGTTATCATTACTTTCATAAGCAACCATTACTTCTGGCCAATGAACCATAGGCGCCATATAAAATGTTAAGGTTCGTTTTCCCAATGTTAAAGTATCTCCTTCCTTTACTTCATGCAATTGTGTGTTGATGTCAAAATATCCTTTTAGCATGTCAAAGGTTTTGGCGTTGCCTACGACAGTGATGTTTGGATATTTCTGTTTTAATAATCCGATAGACCCTGCATGATCAGGCTCCATGTGATTAACAATTAAATAATCGACAGTTCTGTCTTTAAGAATGGCGTTTATTTTTGCAAAATATACATCTGCAAAAGAAACATCAACCGTATCTATGAGCGCTATTTTCTCATCTACTATCAAATACGAATTATAGGCGACGCCTTCAGGCAAAGGCAAATAATTTTCAAAGAGACTTTTCTGACGATCGTTTACGCCGACATGAAAAATATTTTCGGCGACAGGTTTCTTATTATACATTATTGGGTATTTTATATTTGGGGGTTCGTTAATGTTTTTTAAAAACGGTCTGGAAAAATATTCCAGACCGATATTGTTTTATTCTTCAAGTTCAAATTGGTCTTTAGAGACTCCACATAGTGGACACACCCAATCACTTGGAATATCTTCAAACGTTGTTCCCGGAGCAATACCGCTATCGGGATCACCTATTGCGGGGTCATAAACATACCCGCATACTACACATACATATTTCATAACAATTACTTACTTTGATTAATATTAATTTTTATTCTTACTTATATTCTTATTGACATCGATATAGGAAGGCGCATTTTTATGAGTAACTCCTTTTTTTACTTCGTGATAATACTGATAGGTTAATGGCGTCTCTTCTTCTGATATTATCGCACAATCAACCACTTTTCCAACAAATAAAATATGGGTTCCCAAGTCCATTTCCTGTTCTACGGTACACTCAAACCACGACATCGTATCATCCAATACGATCGGAACGCCTGTTTTTTCTCCCAGTATATAGTTACATTTTTCAAACTTGTTGAAACTTCTACCAGAGCGAAAACCAAAATTTCCCATTGTAAGGGGGGTATAATTTTGTTTAAGGACAGAAATACTGAACGCTTTTTTATCTTGAATAAATTCTGTAGTATAATTATCCTTATTAGAAGCTATCGCAATTTTTTCGGGTATAGCGGTAACTTGAAACACTGCAGTCGCGATAAAAGCATTTTTTTTATCTTTATCTCCCGACCCAACAATATATACCCCATACGTTAGCTTTGAAAATGTGTTTATATCCATTTTATTTCCGTTAAATTTAAAACCGTACAAAAGTATAATTTTTTTACGACACGAGAGCAATTTTGACTGCGAATTTATCAACACACAAAAAGACAAAAGCAGAGACGAATTGAAAAGAGTTATGAGTTACATTCCGTCCCGAATGGGATGGAAAAAGAGGGTGTTCATTCGTTTCTACAAACATATAGTCCCCTACGGG
>JAIROC010000538.1 GCA_031257735.1 Bacteroidales bacterium
TTGAAAATGAGTTGACGCACATTGTTTGAAACAAACTCCTCTCTGTATTCTCTGTAGTTAAAAAGTAAGGGCTGAAAGCCCGCAATCAATAGCACAGGGCAACGCCCTGTGTAACGTAACGCCCTAAAAACTAAGCCCTGAAAGGGCGTAATCAATTATATCAATTATATCAATTATCAATTATGAGTTATGAGTTATTTTTGTTTGCGTTAGCCAATTTTCAATTTTCAATTTTCAATTAAAAAAAATCGTGTCTTTACTCGTCTACTTCATCCATTTTAACGACCAAGACTTTATCGATTCTGCCCGTGTCCATTGCATGAATTTCAAAGCTAAAATTCTTCCATCGAATAATTTCCCCCACACGAGGAATATGATCGGCAACATTCAAAATAAGCCCACTCAATGTATTAAAATCATATTCTTGAAAAATCTCTTCCATGTCAAAATAGGCTAAAAAGTCATAAAAAGAATATTGTCCGTCCACAATCCAAGTTCCATCTTCCTGTGGTAAAATAGTTTCTTCGTTGTCATCCTGTTGCGTCATTCGTCCAAGTAATGCTTCCATAATATCTACCGATGTAATCATTCCTTGCAGAGTACCAAATTCATCAACCGCAAACCCATAATATAATTGAGTTTCTTTAAAATGTTTCAATGCTTTATAAGCGCTTGTTGTTTCAGGAAAAAATACAGGTTCCATAATCAAGTCTCTCATATTGATTTCGCCCGAAGAAACGCAACCAAAAATATCTTTTAAAGAGATTACCCCCATAAGGTTATCCAAATGCTTGTCAATAACAGGATAATATCCATGCATCTCTTTATGTACGATTGACTGAATGGTTTGTAAATCATGATTAATATCAATACAGACCAAATCATTACGATGCGTCATTACAGACTTGACATCTCTATCTCCAATATCAAAAACACGTTCAATAATATCCTGTTCAACGTCCTGAATTTCGCCTTCACTTGTTCCGAGTTTAACCGCCGCTAAAATTTCCTCTTCTGTAATTTTACTTTCTTCTGTAGGTTTTATATTCAAAATACGCATAGCCCATCGCACAGAAAATTCCAAAATCCATACAAAAGGATAGAAAAGTTTTGAAAAGAATCGTAAAAATCCAGAGAAACGACGCAATAAAGTTTCAGGAGTAATCATCGCCAGACGTTTTGGAATAAGTTCCCCCAGTACAATTGTAAAATAAGTAACCGTAAGCACAACGATTGCTTTTGCAATAATTCCCGCATACTGTGTTATATTCGGGAACAAAGAAATAAGCCAATCTCGTAAATAAACCGTCAGCGTATCTCCACTGTAGACACCTGTTAAAATTCCGACCAAAGTAATTCCGACCTGAACAGTAGAAAGAAATCTTTCAGGGTTATCCATTAGAATTAATGCTTTATTGGCGCCACGTTTATTTGCTTTCGCCAATATATTCATTTTAATTCTACGTGAAGAAATTAAGGATATTTCTGACAATGACAATATCCCATTGAAAACAATCAATAAAAAGATAATTCCAATTTCCATTATACCTAATATAAAGAAAGAGTATCTCCTTTACGAGATACTCTAGTGTAAAAATAGAACTCAAAATAATTATGCGTCTCCCTTAGTATTTCCAATATTGATAGGAATTCCTCTTGTTGGATCAAAGTCAGAGATGCTACCATGTATTGATTCAAATCTCTTAATATTCTCATCCAAAGCCATCAACAATCGTTTAGCATGTTGTGGGGTGAGAATAATTCTCGATTTTACGTTTCCTTTAGGCACTCCCGGCATTAAAGAAACAAAATCAATAATAAATTCTGAATGCGAATGAGTAATTATTGCTAAATTAGAATAAATACCTTCTGCAATCTCATCGCTAAGCGCAATATCAATTTTTTTTTCTTCTTCCATAATCTATTTTCGTTTGTGTTTTGAAGCCATTAAATTTTTGTATTCTTCCATTGAACCAACAATAATATTTTCAAAAGCCCGTAATCCTGTACCACTGGGTATCAATTTACCAACAATAACATTTTCTTTCAGTCCCAGCAATTTATCAGTTTTAGCATTCACTGCGGCTTCTGTTAATATTTTGGTTGTTTCTTGAAAAGATGCAGCTGAAATCCAACTTCGCGTCTGTAAAGAAGCTCTTGTTATTCCCTGCAAGACTTGTTTTCCTGTTGCGGGGGATACATTTCTAACTTCCAATCCTTGTTTATCCTGACGTTTCAATATTGAATTTTCATCACGTATTTCACGAGCGGTTACGATTTGTCCTTTCTGATATTTAACAGAATCGCCCACTTCTACTATCACTTTTTTGTCCCATATCAAGTCATTCTCTTCCTGAAAATCAATTTTGTTTACTAATTCACCTTCCAAGAAGCGAGTATCTCCCGGATCTTCTATTTCAACTTTTCGCATCATTTGACGAACAATTACTTCAAAATGCTTGTCATTGATTTTCACTCCTTGTAAACGATAAACTTCTTGTATTTCATTTACAATATATTCTTGAACTTGCATAGGACCCCGAATAGCTAAAATATCAGCAGGCGTCAATACTCCTTCTGAAAGTGGCGTTCCTGCACGGACAAAATCATTTTCCTGTGCTAAAATTTGTTTTGAAGTAGAAATTAGATATTTTTTCTCTTCACCTGTTTTGGAAGTGATGACAACTTCTCTGTTTCCACGTTTTAATTTTTTGCTAAAAGAAACAACGCCATCTATTTCTGCAACGACAGCAGGATCGGATGGATTCCTTGCTTCAAATAATTCTGTTACACGTGGAAGACCTCCCGTAATATCACCCGTTTTTCCAAAGGTTCGTGGTATTTTTACCAAAATATCTCCTGCTATTATTTTATCGCCATCATTCACCTCTAAACGAGAGCCCACAGGAATATCATATTCTCTAATAATATCACCTACTTCATCCAAAATCTTGATAGACGGACTTTTTGTTTTCTGTCTACTTTCGATAATGACTTTGGAAGTCATACCTGTTTGTTCGTCTGTTTCCGTACGATAAGTAATAGCATCTATAATATCAGTAAAATGAACTTTTCCTGTAGCTTCGGATATAATTAACGCATTGAAAGCTTCCCAATCTGCTATTAATTCTCCTTTTTCAACCTCATCCCCCATTTTCTTATACAAAAACGAACCATAAGGAATGTTTGCCGTTGCTAAAGTAAGTCCTGTCAATTTATCAATAATGTGCATTTCAGCAGAACGACCAATAACGCGTTCGCATTGAATCAATGTCTTTTTTTCTGATTTAATTTCTTTGAGAACAGGAACGGAGCGCAATTCGTCAATAGCTAAAAGACCTGATACTTTTGCTTTAATATTTGTTTGTACGCTTAAATTACCTGCAGCCCCCCCAACGTGGAAAGTACGTAAGGTAAGCTGAGTACCCGGTTCTCCAATAGATTGAGCGGCAATAACGCCAACGGCTTCTCCAATTTGAACCATCTTGGATGTTGCCAAATTACGTCCATAACATCTTGCACAAACGCCACGTTTAGATTCACAGGTAAGGATAGAACGAATTTCCAATTCTTCAATACCCGCATCTTCTATCTTTCGGCTAAGTTCTTCGTTAAGTTCTTCTCCTGCATTAACAATAAGTTCATTTGTTTCAGGATGGTACACATCATGTAAGGTCGTTCTTCCAAGAATTCTGTCATACAAAGATTCTACTATCTCGTCATTTTTCTTCAAAGCCGTAACGATCAATCCGCGCAAAGTTCCGCAATCATTTTCCGTAATAATAACATCATGAGCAACGTCCACCAGACGACGGGTTAAATATCCTGCATCGGCTGTTTTCAATGCTGTATCCGCCAAACCTTTTCGCGCGCCATGCGTAGAAATAAAGTATTCCAATACGGATAAGCCTTCTTTAAAATTAGAAAGAATAGGATTTTCTATAATTTCACCACCAACACTTCCGGCTTTAATCGGTTTTGCCATCAATCCACGCATCCCCGATAACTGACGAATTTGTTCTTGAGAACCACGCGCTCCCGAATCCAACATCATGTACACAGGATTAAATCCCTGTCTATCCTGAGACAATTTATGCAATAAAATACGACTTAATTTTGCATTAGTGTGTGTCCATATATCAATGACTTGATTATACCGTTCTGTTCCTGTAATCAATCCGCCACGATAATGCATCAAAACCTCTTCTACCTGTTCATTGGCTTCTTTTATTAAATCGTTTTTTTCTTCAGGAATAATAACATCCCCCAAATTAAAAGACAAACCACCTTCAAAAGCCATTTGATAGCCCAAGTCTTTTATATCATCAAGGAATTTGGCAGTTTTAGCGGTACCTGTCTTTTTCAGTATATCATTAATGATGTTCCGCAATGATTTTTTGGTCAACAACTCGTCAATATATCCGTATTCTTCAGGCACTACCCTGTTAAATAATATTCTACCTACAGTTGTCTCAATCAATACCAGCTTTCCGTCTCCTTTCAGATTAACCCTGCATTTAATAATCGCATTGGTATGAACTTTCTTTTCTGCATGAGCAATAATGACTTCTTCGGGGGAATAAAATATCATATTTTCCCCTTTTACTTTCATGCTTTCGGTTGATTTCAATGGTTTGGTTATGTAATACAATCCAAGTACCATATCTTGAGAAGGCACGGTAACAGGCGCTCCATTAGCAGGATTTAAAATATTATGAGAAGCAAGCATAAGCATTTGCGCTTCTATAATAGCCGCGTTTCCAAGCGGAACATGAACTGCCATTTGGTCGCCGTCAAAGTCGGCATTAAATGCGGTACAGGTCAAAGGATGCAACCGAATGGCTTTTCCTTCTACTAATTTCGGTTGAAATGCCTGTATCCCTAAACGGTGCAATGTAGGCGCACGGTTTAACAATACAGGATGACCTTTTAGAATATTTTCCAATATATCCCAAACCACAGGATCTTTTCTATCTACGATTTTCTTTGCTGATTTTACGGTCTTGACAATACCCCTTTCCAACATTTTGCGAATAATGAAAGGCTTGAATAATTCAGAAGCCATTTCTTTAGGAATACCGCATTCATTCAGTCTCAATTCAGGACCTACGACAATTACCGAACGACCCGAATAATCAACACGTTTTCCTAATAGATTTTGACGAAAACGTCCCTGTTTTCCTTTTAAACTATCGGATAAGGATTTTAGCGGTCTGGATTCTGATTTGAAAGCATTTGCCTTTTTGGAATTGTCAAACAAAGAATCTACTGCCTCTTGCAACATACGTTTTTCGTTTCGCATGATTACATCGGGCGCTTTTATGTCCATTAAACGTTTTAGTCGATTATTACGGACGATTACTCTACGATACAATTCATTCAAGTCGGAAGTAGCAAAACGTCCACCATCCAAAGGCACTAATGGGCGTAATTCGGGCGGAATAACAGGAATAACTCTCACAATCATCCATTCAGGTTTGTTGTCAATTCGCTTTTTACTGTCCCTGAATGATTCGAATACATGTAATCGTTTCAATATATCCTGTTTTCGTTGTTGTGACGTTTCATTATTTGCTCTATCTCTCAGCTCATAAGATTCCTTATCTATATCAATACGAACAATAAGGTCTTGGATTGCTTCAGCGCCCATTTTTGCAATGAACTTATCCGGATCATTTTCATCCAACAGAGCATTTTCCTTTTGTAATCTATCTGCTATCTCAAAATATTCTTCTTCGGTAAGCAAATCTAATTTCTTAACGCCCAATTCAGCTGCAGCTCCCGGCTGTATCACCACAAATTTTTCATAATAGACTATCGTTTCCAATAGTTTGGAAGGCAGTCCAACAAAAGCGCCCAATCGATTGGGCAGGGATTTAAAAAACCAAATATGCGCCACAGGAATAACTAACTGTATATGTCCCATTCGTTCTCTACGAACTTTCCGTTCTGTTACTTCGACGCCGCAATGGTCGCAAACTACTCCTTTATAGCGAATACGTTTATATTTTCCGCAATGACATTCCCAATCCTTTACCGGTCCAAAAATACGTTCACAAAACAGACCGTCTCTTTCAGCCTTATATGTCCGATAATTAATGGTTTCTGGCTTTGTTACTTCTCCTCTGGAACGTTCCAATATTGCTTCGGGAGAAGCCAAACTTATTGTAATCTTTGTAAAATCTTTCCTTAAATTGTTATCTTTTCTGAAAGCCATGATTTATTAATATGTAATATATATCAAATTAAATTAGTCAAAAGTTATTTCCAACGCCAAACTGCGTAATTCATTTATCAACACATTAAATGATTCGGGCAATCCGGGAGGCGGAGGAACATCACCTTTAACAATTGCTTCGTATGTTTTTGCTCTACCCAAAACATCATCGGATTTAACCGTTAGTATTTCCTGAAGAATATTTGCTGCTCCAAAAGCCTCCAAAGCCCAAACTTCCATTTCTCCAAAACGCTGTCCTCCAAACTGGGCTTTTCCACCCAAAGGTTGTTGTGTTATCAGAGAGTATGGACCAATAGAACGTGCATGCATCTTGTCATCTACCATGTGATGAAGTTTTAACATATAGATATAACCAACTGTTACACGCTGTTCAAATCGTTCACCCGTACCTCCATCATAAAGATAAACGCTTCCATTTGCAGGCAGTTTAGCTTTCTTTAAATAGGTATTTACTTCTTCAATAGAAGCTCCATCGAAAATAGGAGTAGCAAATTTCAATCCCAATTCTTTTCCAGCCCAACCCAATATGGTCTCATAGATTTGACCGATATTCATACGGGAAGGTACGCCTAACGGGTTTAGAACAATATCAACAGGAGTTCCATCTTCCATGAATGGCATATCTTCTTCACGAACAATCTTTGCAACAATACCCTTATTTCCGTGACGACCTGCCATTTTATCACCAACTTTCAGTTTACGTTTATTTGCTACATAAACTTTAGCCATTTGAACAATACCTGCAGGAAGTTCATCTCCTATAGTAATCATGAATTTTTTACGTGTTGTAACAGCAATCAATTCTCGCACTTTCTCATTATAATTACGCACTGCATCTGCCACCATCTCATTTATTGCTGCATCTACTGTCCATCCTGAAAGATTTACAGTGTTATAATCAACACTCATCAATGCTTTTTGGGTGAACTTAGGTCCACGATGGATTACTATATTTTTTGTATTGTCTGCTACTCCATGAGAAATTCTACCGTCCAATATTTTGTAGAGTTTTCCTACCAGTTTCTCTTTCAATTTATCAGCTTCTTTCTCAAACAGCGCATCAACATCCTTAACGGTTTCTTTTTCCTTAATTTTACCTTTTCGTGTTTTTTGCATTCTTGAAAACAAACAGCTATTCAATACAATTCCTTCTGTTGAAGGAGGCGCCTTTAAAGAAGCATCTTTTACGTCGCCTGCTTTATCTCCAAAAATAGCACGTAACAATTTTTCTTCCGGTGTGGGATATGATTCTCCTTTAGGGGTTATCTTTCCTATCAAAATATCTCCTTCTCTGACATGAGCGCCTACTCTAATTATTCCTGTTACATCCAAATTTTTTGTTGCATCAGAACTAACATTTGGAATATCACTTGTCAATTCTTCAGATCCTCTTTTGGTATCGCGAACTTCCAACGTATACTCATCCACATGAATAGAAGTAAACCAATCTTCTTTGACGACCTTTTCGGATATCACAATCGCATCTTCAAAATTATATCCTTTCCAAGGCATGAAAGCTACTTTTAAATTGCGCCCCAAAGCCAATTCACCATTACAGGTAGCATATCCTTCTGTAAGAATTTGTCCTTTTACAACGCGTTGTCCTTTTCGTACCAAAGGATGAATATTGATGGATGTATTTTGATTTGTTTTTTGATGTTTTATCAGGTAATATGTTTTTGAATTAGAACCAAAGTTCACTAATTCCTCTCTTTCCGAGAGATCATATTTAATACGAATTTGCTCCGCATCAACATAATCAACGACGCCATTACTTTCTGCATAAATTTGAGAACGGGAACTAAATGCCACTCTTTCTTCTATCCCTGTCCCTACAATAGGAACTTCTGGTCGTAACAAAGGCACTGCCTGTCTCATCATGTTTGATCCCATTAATGCACGGTTTGCGTCGTCATGTTCCAAAAATGGAATTAAAGACGCCGCAATAGAGGCTATTTGATTTGGCGCTATATCTAACGCGTCTACTTCTTCGGGGGCAACAATAGGATAATCAGCTTCTTTTCGAGCCTTTATCCTGTCGACTTTTATTTCTCCTGTTTTCGAATCGAAAGGTGTTGTTGCTTGAGCGATGGTAAGATTTTCCTCTTCTTCTGCTCCCATGTATATGAATGGTTCATTAACAGCTACCTTCCCTTTTTTCACTTTTCGATAAGGAGTTTCAATAAATCCCAGATGATTCACTTTTGCATACACACACAATGAAGATATTAATCCGATATTTGGTCCTTCTGGTGTTTCTATAGTACATAAACGTCCATAATGTGTATAATGAACGTCTCTGACTTCAAATCCTGCTCTATCTCTTGATAAACCGCCTTGTCCCAGAGCCGAAATTCTTCGTTTATGGGTAACTTCTGCCAATGGATTTGTTTGATCCATAAATTGAGAAAGTTGATTTGTTCCAAAGAAAGAATTAATAACGGAAGTCAGGGTTTTTGCATTAATCAAGTCAATAGGAGTAAAGAGTTCATTATCTCGAACATTCATTCTGTCTCGAATTGTACGAGACATACGCATCAAACCAACACCAAATTGATTTGAAAGTTGTTCGCCTACTGTTCTCACTCTACGGTTACTTAAATGGTCTATATCATCAACATCTGCTTTTGAATTGATTAATTCTATCAGATGTTTAATAATTGAAATGATATCTTCTTTAGTAAGCACACGTACATCGAAAGGTATATTCAAATTCAATTTCTTGTTAATTCGATAACGACCTACTTCACCCAAGTCATACCGTTTATCTGAGAAAAACAATTTATCTAAAGCCATACGTGCAGTTTCTTCATCGGGAGGAGCTGCACTTCTTAACTGAAAATAAATATATTCAATTGCCTGTTTTTCCGAATTGGCGGGGTCTTTTTGTAGCGTATTAAAGATCATGGAATAATCAACAGAAACATCTTCTTCTTTATGTATCAAAATGGTTTTTATTCCATTAGCTACAATCAAATTAATACATTTTTCATCAAGAATTTGTTCTCTGTCGATTAATATTTCCGTACGGGGAATTGTTACTACTTCTCCTGTTTCTTCATCTACAAAGTCCTCATTCCATGTTCTTATCACACGTGCTGCTAATCGGGAACCTAATAATCTTCTTAAATTTGTTTTTGTGGCTTTTACTTCATTCGCCATATTAAATATTTCAAGAATATCTTTATCGGTTTCATATCCAATTGCTCGAAGTAATGTAGTAACAGGCAATTTCTTTTTCCTGTCTATATAAGCGTACATTACATTAGAAATATCGGTAGTAAATTCTATCCAAGAGCCTTTAAAGGGGATAATTCTTGCCGAATACAATTGAGTTCCATTTGTATGGTAAGAGGTACCAAAAAACACTCCCGGAGAGCGATGTAATTGAGAAACAATAACACGTTCTGCTCCATTGATAATGAATGTTCCTTTAGGTGTCATATAAGGGACAACTCCCAAATAGACTTCCTGTATAATAGTTTCAAAATCTTCATGATCAACATCCGTGCAATAAAGTCGCAATTTCGCTTTTAAAGGGACACTGTAAGTTAAACCTCTTTGAATACATTCTTCAATTGTATAACGAGGAGCATCAATAAAATAATCCAAAAATTCCAACACAAAACTATTACGCGTATCTGTTATTGGAAAATGCTCCTTAAATACTTGGAAGAGTCCTTCCTTACATCGTAATTCAGGATTTGTATCTACGCTAAAGAAATCTTTAAACGATTGTAATTGAATATCCAAAAAATCTGGATAATCTGGATGTGCCAAAGAGGCAAAACTAATTCGTTCTGTATTATTAACCAAAGCTTTATTTAGTTTTAAAATGTTTATGAAAAGAAAATTATAGAACGTTATCTTATTATAAAACACATGAAGCCATCCAAAAAGTTTTTCCCCTGAAAACATATTCAGGACATACGAACGAAATACATTCGTATTGGAAATACTCTTTGGATATTTTCACGTGAAAAATTTAGTTTAACTATTTTATTTCAACACTAGCTCCTGCATCTTCCAATGATTTTTTGAGCGCTTCTGCTTCATCTTTTGTTATACCTTCTTTTAAAGGTTTGGGAGCAGCATCAACCAATTCTTTTGCTTCTTTCAAACCAAGACTGGTTAATTCTTTTACTAATTTTACTACTGCCAATTTTGAAGCTCCTGCCTCTTTCAAAATCACATCAAAAGCTGTTTTTTCTTCGACTGCAGCGTCTGCTGCTGATGGACCTGCTGCTATTGCTACTGCTGCTGCTGCTGGTTCAATGCCGTATTCATCTTTTAATATCTGAGCTAATTCATTAACTTCTTTAACTGTTAAGTTAACTAATTGTTCTGCAAATGACTTTAAATCTGCCATATTCTATTTTAATTTAAATTGTTTCTTACTTTTTTTTACTTTATTTAATTACTTTTTTCCGAAAGCGTTTTCACTATACCCGCTAATTTTGAACCACCTGATTGCAATGCTGATATAACATTACGTGCTGGTGATTGCAACAATCCAATAAGGTCTCCGAGAAGTTCTTCTTTCGATTTAATACCGCATAGAAAGTCTAACTGATCTCCTATATAGACACATTCCTCTATGTATGCTGCTTTTACTGCTGGAATAGCATTTCTGCCTCGAAAATCTTTGATAATACGTGCAGGAAGATTTCCTGCTTCCGATACCATTATCGCGGAAGTTCCATGTAATGCTTCATACATTTCAGTGTAATCTGTTTGACTTTGTTCCATCGCTCTTTTCAAAAAGGTATTTTTCACCATTTTAATCTTCACACCTTTTCTAAAGCAAATCCTTCGCAATTCATTGCTTTTTGCAACAGTCAATCCTGAGATATCAGCTATATAAACTGTATTATATGCAGAGAGAATGTCTGTTATTTTGTCAACAACCTGATTTTTATCTTCTTTTCTCATGATGCTTTAAAATATTTGTTTATAATGTAACTGATTTAGTATCTACCTGTACTCCATGACTCATGGTACTGGATAAATAAATACTTTTGATGTAAGTACCTTTGGCTGCTGTAGGTTTCAGTTTGATAATTGTTTGTAAAACCTCTTTCGCATTTTCAAGTATTGCTTCATTAGAGAAGGATACTTTCGCTATTGAGGTATGAATAATACCAAACTTATCGACTTTAAAGTCAATCTTACCTGCTTTAACCTCCTGTATTGCCTTTCCTACATCCATTGTAACGGTTCCTGTTTTGGGATTAGGCATCAGACCTCTTGGTCCTAATATTTTACCTAAAGCTCCAATTTTGGGCATTACGCTGGGCATGGTGATAATTACATCAACATCTGTCCAACCATTTTTTATTTGTTGGATGTAATCGTCTAAACCAACATGTTCGGCTCCCGCTGATTTTGCTTCATCTTCTTTGTCAGGAGTTACTAATGCCAGTACGCGTACTGTTTTTCCTGTTCCATGCGGTAATGTTACAACGCCTCTTACCATTTGATTTGCTTTACGGGGATCAACGCCCAATCGAACGTCTATATCCATTGAAGCATCAAATTTGGTGTAGGTGATGTTCTTTACAATCTGAATTGCATCAGGTAAAGCATAAACTTGCGTTAAATCATGTTTTGCTTCTGCTTCTTTGCGTTTCTTTGATATTTTTGCCATTTCTATTTTTCTTTAAACGATTATTAATTCTCAAATGGTTTAGTTCCACCTTCTACTTTAATTCCCATACTGCGTGCAGTTCCCGCAACCATAAGCATTGCTGCATCCACTGTGAAACAATTCAAATCCGACATTTTACTTTCTGATATTGTTCGGACTTGATCCCATGTAATGGTTGCAACTTTGTTTCGATTAGGTTCCTTAGAGCCTTTTTGCAGTTTTGTTACCTCCATCAGCTGAACAGCTACAGGAGGTGTTTTAACGATAAAATCGAATGACTTATCTTTATAAACAGTAATAATGACAGGTATCACTTTTCCTGCCTGGTCTTGCGTACGTGCATTAAACTGTTTACAAAACTCCATAATATTCACTCCTTTGGAGCCTAAAGCGGGCCCTACTGGGGGCGCTGGATTTGCAGCTCCTCCTTTGATTTGTAATTTAATGAGTCCTGTTACTTCTTTTGCCATTTTTTACTTTTTTAATTTTTTACTCAATTTACTTTGTCCTTTCACTTTTTTTAAGGCTCCTTTATAACTTGTGAAAAGTTTAATTCTAAAGGTGTCTTACGACCAAAAATTTTCACCGTAACTTTCAGCTTCTTCTTTTCATGATTTATTTCTTCAATAACTCCTGTAAAGCTGTTAAAAGGACCATCAGTAACAATGATTGATTCTCCTATCATAAATGAACTTACTACTTCTTCCTCGTTTTCTATCAATTCATCTACTTTTCCAAGTAAGCGCATTACTTCATGTGGACGCAATGGTTCAGGTTCATTACTGCCAAGAAAACCCATTACGCCCGGAGTATGACGAAGTAAATGTTTTACTTCTGCTTGTGAAAGATCTGCTTCGACAAACAAATATCCAGAAAAAAAAGTCTTCTCTTTAGTAACCTTTTTCCCGTTCCGAATTTGGAACACTTTTTCAATAGGTACCAATATTTGTGAAACATAATCCTTCAAACCAAGAATCAACACTTCATTTTCTATATGAAGTTTTATCCTGTTCTCATGCCCCGAAATGGTTCGTAACACATACCACTGCAATTTTCCTGTTTCACTCATACCTTATTAAATCAATTTATTATTACTAATCTATATAAATAAACCTCATCCCATTTAAGCCATGAGCTTAAGGAAGCGAGATGAGACTGTCTATTTTCTAAAACACAAATATAACTATGATTATGCACCGTATAAAAATCCTAATAATCCTTTCCATATAAAAGACCCAAATTGAATGTGTTGAACACCAAAAATGAAATCCATAAAGAAAACTATCAATGCTATGATTAATGATGCTATTGATACAACTACTGTATTATTCTGTAATTCCACCCATGTGGGCCACGTTACTTTATGTACCAATTCATCGTATGACTCCCGTACATACCTTACAACTACATTCTTCATTTCTATTACTTAATATTTTTAGCAGGAGCAGAGCGATTCGAACGCCCATCAATGGTTTTGGAGACCACTATTCTACCCTTGAACTATGCTCCTGTGAAGAGACCATCCTGAGATAGACAGTCTCATTCAGTATAGACTCTCACTCTAAATCTTTAATCTAAAATTTCGATTACCTGACCTGCGCCTACTGTTCTACCGCCTTCACGGATAGCAAAACGTAAGTTAAGGTTTAATGCTATTTCAGATATTAAATTCACTTCAATTGTTAAGTTATCGCCCGGCATTACCATTTCCACTCCTGCTGGTAATACGATTTCTCCTGTAACGTCTGTTGTTCTAAAATAGAATTGTGGACGATATTTGTTATGGAAAGGAGTATGACGACCGCCTTCTTCTTTTTTCAAGATATAAACCTCTGCTTTAAAATGTTTGTGAGGTTTAATTGAACCGGGTTTTGCTATAACCATTCCGCGACGAATTTCATCTTTATCAATTCCACGAAGCAATAAACCTGCATTATCTCCAGCTTCACCTTCGTCCAATATTTTACGGAACATTTCTACACCCGTTACAACAGATTTTAATTTCTCTGCGCCCATTCCTATAATCTCGACAGGGTCTTGTGTTTTAATGATACCTGTTTCTATTCTACCTGTAGCAACTGTACCACGTCCTGTGATAGAGAATACATCTTCTATAGGCATCAAGAAGTCTTTATCTTTTGCACGAAGAGGTAATTCTATATAAGTATCACAAGCATCCATTAATTCCATAATTCTTTCTACCCATTGGGGATCGTCATTTAAACCACCAAGAGCAGAACCTCGAATAACGGGAGCATTATCGCCATCAAAACCATAGAATGATAACAATTCTCGAACTTCCATTTCCACAAGGTCTAACAATTCTGGATCATCAACCATATCACACTTATTCATAAAAACAACTAAACGAGGAACACCTACCTGACGTGCCAATAGAATATGTTCACGTGTTTGAGGCATAGGACCGTCTGTTGCCGCTACAACTAAAATAGCGCCATCCATCTGGGCAGCTCCCGTTACCATATTTTTAATATAATCCGCATGACCAGGGCAATCAACGTGCGCATAGTGTCGACTTACTGTTTGATATTCAACATGCGCTGTATTAATTGTTATACCACGTTCTTTTTCTTCTGGTGCATTATCAATGGAGTCAAAACTTCTATATTCTGACAACCCTTTTTTTGCCAGCACTTGCGTTATTGCTGCTGTTAAGGTAGTTTTACCATGGTCAATGTGACCTATTGTGCCAATATTTACATGAGACTTGGACCTATCAAATTTTTCTTTTGCCATTTCTTTAAACTTTTAAGGATATTTTATAGATTAAATACAAACTAGAGCCATTGACGAGAGTTGAACTCGTGACCTCTTCCTTACCAAGGAAGCGCTCTACCACTGAGCTACAACGGCTTCTATTGAGCGGAAGACGGGGCTCGAACCCGCCACCTATAGCTTGGAAGGCTATCGCTCTACCAAATGAGCTACTTCCGCAAAAAAATAAACAATATGATACAAACACATAGTATTGTTTTTTCAATACTATTGTGGGGGGAGGAGGATTCGAACCTCCGAAGGCTTCGCCAACAGATTTACAGTCTGCCCCATTTGACCGCTCTGGTATCCCCCCCTTTTTACATCTATAATCTAAAGAACTTGAGCCACTAGAGGGATTCGAACCCCCGACCCGCTGATTACAAATCAGCTGCTCTGGCCAACTGAGCTACAGTGGCATTTTTATTAATAATTTTTCCCTCGTTAAACGGAGTGCAAATGTACAACATTTTTTGATACAATTTACTTTTTCTTGCATTTTTTTTTATCACGCATATAACTGTCTACTTCACAGCTTAATACAACAGCGCTTTTTCTCAGAAGACTACACTTTTTCCCTCAAAATAGTACCGACAGCTCCCAAAAACAGCTACGAAAAAGCAGGATTTCTCCAAAATCCACAAAAAAACCGATGCATTTTTCGTCGAAAATACGAGTGATAAAAAGATAAACGAGTGGGTAAGCAAACGAGTAAATAATTTTTTTATTGTTGAACTGTGATTTGTGTGATTGTTTATTCGTATACAGAATTCAATTCAGCTGAAAATGAGAAGGAACAAAAGCATGACGACACAAAAAGGATAAAAACACGACTTCTATTGTCAAGAGGAACTCTCCCATTAAGAAGAATATATTGGTAGAAAGAAAAAAACAGCTACAACATATTTTCACGCCACCGTAACTATATATAAAGAACAGCGTCAATAAAATAATCTTCTCATAAAAAAATAATAAATACAAAAGATGATAAATGTAAAAAAATAGAATGTCGTCCTTGCAAGAGTTGTAATATCATGTCGAATATTCAATTCTCATGAGCAAATGATAGCGTTTTTATACAGTCTCTTTCGTCCTTTTTTGTCCCTTCTCGTTCTTTCGTGCTTGTGTAATACCATGTTAGATATGATGAAAAAAAATATTTTTTTTTGTTCATGGTGTTGTTTTTTATATTACCTTTGCAGATGAAAATTATCGGAGGTTGGTTGTATGTAATTCGGCTTTCGGTAGTATTAATTTTTTAATTTAAATTTAAATATAAATAGAGTATGAGAAATTTTGTGTTGTTTTTTTTAATGGTTGCTTTTGGTATATCTGCAAAAGCACAGAATGAAGAGGTTATTACGTGGTTACCTGATAATGCAACAATAGATAATAGCTATGGTAATACGAGTTCATCTACAATAACAGTGTATATGGAGTTTAATTCAGAAGATATAATGAATTATAAATCAACAAAAAAGAAGTTGGATACAATTAAGCAGGTACAGTTTAATATTCGTTCTGAGTATTTTTCATCTATTACGGCATGTAAGGTTATATTAATGCAGGGGGATGAGATTCAGGAAGCGACAGAAGTCGTAAATCAAGTTGTAAACGTCAGTAATTTGGTTAGTGACTGGAATATTACTGATTTAGCAACTGCTTATACTATTGACCCAGTTAAGAAATTGTACATTGGTTATCAATTGTCTTTTACTGGTACGGCATATCCTTTTTCTGTAAAAAAGGATGATGCTCATACTAAAAGCTGGATTCGCGCGGGGACTGGTGATTTTCAAAATCTATCAGGATATATTGTTTTTGTTAAAGCTGTAGCAGCAGTAGGAACATCACCTACCAATGAGATAAATTTAGTTTCTTTAAATATAGAGAAATATAATAAGATGGGAGATAGTCTTGCTATTCGGGGAACAGTTAAGAATATAGGAACAGACCCGATTACATCTTTTAGTATTAGTTATGAATTAAATGGAATATCTAATCAAGCAACGATTTCAGGTGTAAATATAGCTTCGGGCGCTTCGTATAATTTTACATATCCCAGTAAATATTATATCAATACAGTATTTTTGGGACAAATTAAAGTTAGAGTGTATGAACCCAATGGGGTAACAGATATGGAGTTTAATAATGCACAGGAAACAGAGGTAAGGGTATATTCATCTACCGTACAGCGTGTTGTTTTACATGAAGTATTTACGAGTTCCACTTGTAATCCTTGTAATCCTGGTAATGTACAATTAAAAAGCGTATTAAATCAAGTTAATGATATTACAAAGTGGGCATGTATTAAATATCAGTATTATTTTCCCAGCACGGGAGATCCTTATTTTACGGATGAAGGATACACAAGAGGAACTTTTTATGGAGGTATCGATGGTGTCCCTACGCTTGTTGGAGATGGAGGTACATATAAGAACAATCCTGGAGGATACTCTATTTCTAATTTTAATAATATGATTGAAGTTCCAGCTATTGCAACGATGACGGCATCTGTAACGCTAAGCGGTAAAACAGTAACATTAGAACAAATGACTATTACTCCGGTAACGAATCTGACTAATTCGAATTTGCGCTTTTTTGCAGCCATTGTTGAGAAAAAGACAGTTAATAATGCGAAAACCAATGGTGAAACAGAATTTCTATATGTAATGAAAAAGTTTCTGACAAGTATAAATGGTGATGCTATCAATGCATTGGAAGATGGAAAACCTATAGTATTGAACAACTATACATATACTTTTAATGGAAATTATCGTCTTCCTGTTTTTTATTCGACAAGAGATGCGATTAATCATAACACGGAGCATTCAGTAGAGGATTTCAATAATTTAATGGTTGTTTACTGGCTTCAGGATATTGTAACAAAGGAAGTTTATCAAGCAGGAAAAACCGACCCCAATCCGGGATATACTCCTCCTTCTTACTATACAGTAACAACAAATGCGAGTCCTTCGGATGCAGGAGTAGTTGCAGGCGGACCCTATTATGTACCAAATACAGAGGCACATCTTGTTGCGTACGTTTATAGTAATTCTGGCTATAATTTTGTTCGCTGGAGTGACGGAGTGACAGATAATCCTCGTACAGTTAAAATTACACAGGATACAAGTTTTACTGCCATATTTGAGGGAACTAATATAATAGATGTAACTCAAACTTCTTCTACACTAATTTTCCCCAATCCGGTGCAAGATGTTTTATACATTACTACAGATGCAAATATAGAACAAATAGAAATTTATAATATACAGGGACAACTTATAAAGACAGAAAATACAAATGCAGGTGAAATATCTACTATGGATTTATCACAAGGATTATATCTGCTTCGTATTACAAGTGATAAAGGTGTTTCAACTCATAAATTTATCAAACAGTAATTTATTTTTTAGGTAAGAAAATATTTCATAAAGCCTCTCAGCCTTGGGAGGCTTTTTTTTCAGTTCAGTAAGGTATTTATTACTGCATAACCCGTTAAAGACTTTTACAATGACAAACAAAGACCGTTACGAACAATTCTGTAGAAAACAAACCAATATTCCTGTTTTTCTGCAAAAATGGTGGATGGATGCTGTGTGCATGGGTAAACAATGGGATGTTTTTTTGTATGAAGAAAATGGGCAAATTATGGCTGTCTTTGTTTTTCATTATGTAAACAAATATGGCTTAAAATTCATTTTACTACCACAATTGACTCAGTATAATGGTATTTGGATAGATTTTCCGCATTGTATTTCCGCGCATAAGAAACGAAGTCTTGAAAAAAAGATTATGTACTCTTTTATTGCCCAATTAGAAGCGGAAAAATATGTTTACTATGAACAGAGTTTTCATTATTCCATTGTAAATTGGTTGCCATTTTATTGGAAAGGCTATAAGCAAACTACACGCTATACATACCAATTAAAAGATTTGTCGGATATGGAAAAATGTTTTTCCAAATTTTCATCGTCCAAACAAAGGCAAATAAAAAAAACAACAAACGATTTGATTGTGGATTTTGATTGTTCAGCGGAAGAATTTTACAGGGCAGCAACAGATAACCTGCAACTGAAACATGAGAAAATCAGTTATTCAAAACAATTATTTATGAATCTGTATCAGTCCTGTTTCTCAAGAGGACAAGGGCAAATTATCGCTATCCGTAATAAAAACAGACAGCTGTATGCCGCCTCATTTATTGTTTGGGATTTCATGAGCGCCTATTTTCTGTTATATACTATTCATCCGGAACATCGTTCATCAGGAGCTTCAAGTCGAATGGTATGGGAAGCCATACAATATGTATCCGATAAAGTCAATGTTTTCGATTTTGAAGGAAGTGTAAATGAACCCGTCGAATTGTCGTACAGCCGTTTCGGGACAGAACAGCTTCCCTATTTTACAATCAAAAAATCCAAATCCTTTTTGTTTAGTCTCCTTGTGAAGATAAAGGCAAAAAAAGATTAGATAAATCAAATCCCGTCTCAATAAATTTATTACCTTTGCAGACTTGAAAATGATGAGTTTGTTTTTTATGATTATATTGAAGTTTATGGTTGCAAAATGTAAGTACCTTCTGTCTTTGTTATTGTTGTTAAATATATCAGGGGCTTTTTCACAGACGGGAAGTATTAAAGGAATGGTATTTGATGAAAGTAATGGAGAAGCTATTGGTTTTGCGACAGTGTTGGTAAAAGGTACAACATTTGGCGCTATTACAGATGAGAATGGTATTTTTTCGATAGATAAAATACCCGTAGGAGATTATGAAATACGTATATCATATTTAGGATATGATTCTTTGGTTGCTCCTGTAAGTGTTTCAGCCACGAATGCTCCCGTTCAAAAGTATTATTTACATAATCTTTTCATCGAATTGGAAGGAGCGGAAATTAGCGCAGAAAAAATAATATCTCAAACAGAGACGCGTGTTTCCGTTGTTAATATAACACCCAAACAAATTCTTAGACTGCCATCCATCGGAGGCGTTCCCGATTTGGCGCAATATTTACAGGTATTGCCGGGAGTAATTTTTACGGGAGATCAAGGAGGACAATTATACATACGGGGTGGTACGCCCATTCAAAATAAAGTTTTATTAGATGGATTGGTTGTGTATAATCCCTTTCATTCCATTGGATTATTTTCTGTTTTTGACACAGATATTCTAAAGAATGTACAGGTTTATACCGCTGGATTTGGCGCTGAATATGGCGGACGTATTTCCTCTATTATGGATGTAAAGACAAGAGAGGGAAACAAAAAACGGTTTTCAGGAAAAGTGGATGTCAGTACATTTTCAGGAAAAGTGTTATTGGAAGGTCCTTTCCTGAAACAAAAAGAAACAAAGTCCACAAGCATATCTTTTCTGCTTTCTTTGAGAGGTTCGTATTTGGAACAGACTTCAAAATGGTTTTATAAATACGCCGATAAGAACGGGCTTCCATACAATTACTTGGATGGGTATGGAAAAATGTCCATCGAAACGGGAAATGGAAATAAAGTTAATCTTTTTGGGTTCAGTTTTAACGACAGGGTTCGTTATCCCGACATAGCAACCTTTCAATGGAATGCTTGGGGAGGCGGAACTTCTTTTTTGTTTTTACCTTATAACTCTAAAATGATCATGGAAGGCACTATCGCTATCTCATCCTATAAAATGAATTTGGAAGAAGAAATTACATCAGAAAGAAACAGTTCTATTAATACATTGAATATCGGGATGGATTTCTCGTATTTGGCAGGTAAAAATACATTATCGTATGGGTTGGAAGTCTTGGGAACGTGGACAGATTATACATTTACAAGGTTTGCTATTCGACAGTATAATTTTAACAGCGAACTTGGACTATATTTGAAATTCAAATGGACGTTGAAAAAAGTTTTGATAGAACCGGGCTTTAGATTACAGGCTTTTGCTTCACAGAGTTTTGTTTCTCCGGAACCTCGTCTGGCGATAAAATATAATATAACGGATGATGTCAGATTGAAGTTTTCGGGTGGACTTTATGCGCAGAATATTATGGGGGCTACTTCTGATCAGGATGTAGTGAATTTGTTTTATGGCTTTCTGACAGTCCCTGAAAGTGTAGTTCAAGATTCTTTAAAAGGTCGCGTAGTTAAAAATAGCGTTCAAAAAGCGCAACATGCAGTAATCGGATTGGAATGGGATCCCATCAAAAGCATGACAATTAATATTGAAGGATATATCAAAAATTTTTCTCAATTGACAAATGTCAATCGTTACATGATATTTAATACCGATAATGAGTTTATTCTTGAATCAGGAATTGCTTACGGAGGAGATATAAATGCGAAATGGGAATATAAACATTTCTATTTTTCTGCTGTTTACTCGCTCAATTGGGTTACCCGTAATGACGGGGTGATAGTTTATCGCACACATTTTGACCGTCGGCATAATTTAAACCTGTTGGCTTCCTATTCTTTTGGTAAGAGAAATTGTTGGCAGATAGATGTTCGGTGGAATTATGGTTCTGGTTTTCCTTTCACCAAGACCAAAGGATTTTATCCACAGTTATCCTACATACAGTCTGTTTCAGGAGAAATAATCAGGATAAATGAAGATTTGGGCGTTGCCTTAGACAGTATCAATAAGGGACAATTGCCCGATTATCATCGATTGGATATTAATATCAAGCGTAAATTTTTCATATCGGAGACCTGTATCATGGAAGTTGGAATTGGAGCTACAAATGCATACAATTATCAGAATATTTTTTATGTGAACAGGGTTACGGCAGACAAAATTTATCAACTGCCTATTCTATGGAGTGTGAATGCCAATATTAGTTTCTAACAGTATGGACTGGAAAGATAGAACACGCTTGCTCTTAAAGGAAAAGAAGTTATCTGTCTTGGAAGGTTCGCATGTTGTGATTGTTGGGTTAGGAGGCGTAGGCGCTTGTGCGGCTGAAATGCTTTGCCGAAGCGGTATCGGAAGGCTTACTTTGGTAGATGGAGATACAGTAGAACAAACAAATCGCAACAGACAGTTGGTCGCATTGTCTTCTACCGAAGGAAAATTGAAAACAGAAGTATTGAAGGAACGTTTTATGGATATAAATCCGAATATTCAGATACAGGTCGTTAATGAATTTCTATCGGGAGAAAAAACAGCACAACTATTGGATATGAATAAATACGATTATGTGATAGATGCAATTGATACATTATCCCCTAAAATATTCTTAATCCTTGAAACACTCAAACGAAATATTCCACTTGTCAGTGCGATGGGCGCAGGCGGTAAGTTAGACCCTTCCAAAATACAGGTACAGGATATATCAAAAACATATCAGTGTGCTTTGGCAAGCGCTGTCCGTAAACGATTGAAAAAACAGGGTATTGTTCGCGGGTTTCAAGCTGTTTTTTCTACAGAATTTGTATCTGAAGATGTATCAAGAGAAGATGCGCTGTCACAATTTAAACGAACAACAATGGGAACAATTTCATACATGCCTGCTATGTTCGGATGTTGGTGCGCTTCCGTTTGTATTGACGGTTTGATAAGGAAAAATTGAGGGAAAGAAAATAAGGAAGAAGGAACAATAAAAAAACATTTGAGGACAACCCAATAAATTCTTTCCTTAGATTTTGTAGTCACCTGAGCCGTATGCGGTGAAAGTCGCTTGTACGGTTCGCGACGTTACCGCTGCTGACCTACTCGATTTTAATGTAACATAAAAATGAGAATTGTGTTGAAAACCATAACATTATTAATGCAATTATTTCGCTGTTTGAGGGGAAAAATTGTTATGCGGCTGAAAAAAATCAGTCATATAGTCATTATTCCCCTCTCCACGTCTAAAAAAAAATATTTTTTTATTCTCTATAATATAAAAAAATGAGTACCTTTGTTTCGTAATTTTAATCTGAAGTAAAAATGAGAACTATGTTGAAAACCATAACATTATTAATACAATTATTTTGCTTCTTGAGGGGAAAAATTGTTATATGGCTGGAAAAAGTCAGTCATATAGTCATGATTGTGCGTTTTTTATTTGCTTATTTATTGCTTTATTACATTTTGAATGTTCCAAAACATATTGTTATCATGAATATTTGGAGGACAGAGTTCGGCTGAATAAGTCTGCATTACGTTCTCTTCGCGTAATGTGGACGTAATAAACAATAAGCGGTAGAAGCAGGGATTAGTATTGTATATTTTTGTAGAGACACTTTACCAGCCCTGTCAATTCGCCACCTAGAAGAAGTTAAGATACAAGTCCTGTATCTTGTAAAAAAAGATATATAAGCCATACCTTTTTTTCAAACGGCTACAAAAGTACATTTTTTTTGTATACGTAGCGCGGAAATTTTTGAAAAAGGAATCTTTTATATCAAGGCAACCTAAGGGGTTCGGGTGAAGTGAACCAAGTGATTTTGTTTTCATAAAGAAAACGGGTTGCGACCCCTTATTCAGAAATGAATGAGGTTAATTTTAATGTGTCTGTCCCTGATAAAAATTAGGAAAAAGGGGACAGTAAAATTTTATTATTATGACAAAAAAAATTTTTGGGGGCTTATTAGCCTTTGTTATTATAGGTAGTTCAGTGTTTTTTGCTTGCAAAAAAGAGAAAATAGGGTCTAATGATATAGTCACAAATGGTTCGACAAAAGCTATAAGTACGGGTGATACCATTTATATACCAACAAATCTTGCGATATATTGTGATGATTGTAATGAGTGCTATGGTACAGGTGGTAATTGTTTACCTGAAGTAATTGTTAGACCTAAAAACATTGGAATTGACATTATACGCAATGTATTTACAGAATTGATAAACGCAGAAAATAACACTAATCCCAATGAGATTAAGAGAAATATTGTAGCCGCGAACGTGAATATATTTCTTCAATTCATAAGTGAAGAATGGATTGATAGAATAATAAATGAGACAGGATTTGTATCTGTTATTAATCACAATGTATACGACAAATACATCCTTTCACTTCGCTTTATAAATGGGGAAGGAGAAAATACTTATTTTATGACAGGTGATGGAACACTTATTTTTGATGCTCTATATCAAACTGTCGTATTGATGGACGGAAATGATGAATAAATGAATGTAAACGGGTATCTGTTAAACAGATACCCGTTTTTACCTAATATTAAACATATTAATTATATGAAATATATATATATTTTAACTTTGCTTTTTTGTTTTAGCGCATGTAAGACGCCAACATTTGTTGAAAAGAAAATAGTAGAGTTTGAGACGGGCTTTCCCTTATTAAATTCTTTCTCTTTTGGAACTTGGTATGACAAAAAAAACAAAAAGGAATACATTTATTTTGGTAATCCATACAGTGGTGATGCTATAGTACGATTTTTCACTCCTGATGGCAAAGTTCAATCAGAAATAGAAGATGTTCCGCTTAAAAATGGAGTAAAAGGGCTTGCAAATATAACATCCATTTTTGTATATGATATTGATACGATCGTAATTGTTAATGGTGGAGCTTATGCCAGTCAAATGGTGTATTTGAACAGAAAAGGAGAACGTATTCAAAAGATAATTGTTGATAGTGTTTTCGGACAAAATGAAAGATACAGGATGTTATATTGCGCCAATCAAACTCCCCATAAACCATTTGTCTATTTACATTTTTATTGGAATTGGGTAAATGCTGTTGATATACCCTCTTCATTCAAAAATGAATTGGAATATCATAAAGTATATTATAAAAAACACTATGAAACGCCTTCAGTATGCAGGTGGGATGTACGTGCAAACACTTATACGTTTACTGCTGCCAATATGATTCCAACATATTTCTTTCCGCAAGGAGATACTTCTTTTAATGAGAATACTTTGATACTTAGTGAGGAATTACACAATTGCTATGCTCATAAATTGTTTTTGTGGATGAGAACCAGTGATAAAATATTGGTTTTAAATCCAGACAATTTACAGATAGAGCATTCTTTTAATATAAGTTCTAAGTATTCCCCTATTGGCATTGATCCCTTTCCTTTAAAGTTAAGAAATCAAAAACTTGCTAATGTGAATCTTATTGGTGGTAGAATTATTCGTATATTATATGACAAAAATCGCAATTTATACTATGTTATTACGAAACATGAACTACCGGAAGAAGATATCGCATTTTCCACAGAAGCGCCTCTTTCGATTCATATTTACAATACAAAATTTGAAAAAATAAAAGAACAATATTTAGAGAGAGGAAAATACGATTACCGATTTATTTTTCTTACCTCTCAAGGACTTTATATATCACAAAATGAAAACAATAAAGATTATGACCCAGCAAAACGTAGATTTTACTTTTTTGAGATTGAAAAATAAATTAATATCCCTGATTGCATACATAAGTATAATAATGTATAGTTGTTCAGCGCAAACGCCTTATGAAAAACTAAAAATATATCTGACAAATATTTCCGATACTTTGAAGATAGATAATTATGACTGTATTTTATATGTATCAGATCAAGGTTGTCCAACATGTAGTAAATCGCTTGATATAGTAATTAAGGAATACGCTTTTAACAAGGAACATATTTTGATAATACTCAATGCCAAAGGACAACGTTTTGATATTATGCCTTATCTTGATGACAAAGTAAACAATGTAGTAAAAGATTTTACCTCTGATTTTTATCGTTTAAGATTAGCTACAACTTCTTGTATAATAACATTAAAAAATAATGAAGTAGAACAAATCATAGAACTAAACGGACTGGAATTAAGTACACAGTTGGATTTGCTTCAAAAGATAATTTTTCAATAATAAAAAAATAGACTTAAAGTAAAGAGAGATATTAAATAGTAAAACACAGACCCATGTTCTGCATTTGCTTCAGGATATTCAGTTTTTGTAGATGTTGTAGTAGATAAAAATAAAAAATAATGAAAGGTATGACGCCTAAAAGAAAATTATTTATTAGAACCTTTCTTGCCTTTCTTTTTATTGGGTTCTTCCCGATATTGACACTAACTTATATCAGAGATAAAATATATCCTTGGACAATGATAACAAAAACGCCAATAGTAGCTATTCTATTTGTGATAGTTATTTTTGGAATAAGTTACTATATCGTTTATGATACGTATAAAGACAAAAAGATAAAAGATAAAAAGGATAGATGTGAAGAAAATGAAACTTAAAAAAGGAATAAATAGAGCCTGTCTATAAAGTACAAAAAAGTAATCATCAACGCCGTCCAAACAGTGCCGTCATTGCGGGAAGCGCTTTTGAAATAACCCTATTTGTACTTTATAGACAGACACTAAATAGTGTCTGTCCGAAAACGCATAAATTCATTTCTTCAATGTATAATTGTAATCAGAGAATAACGGTAAAGGGCTGAAAGCCCGCAATCAATAGCACAGGGCAACG
>JAIROC010000559.1 GCA_031257735.1 Bacteroidales bacterium
CGTTGCCCTGTGCTATTGATTGCGGGCTTTCAGCCCTTTACCGTTATTCTCTGATTACAATTATACATTGAAGAAATGAATTTATGCGTTTTCGGACAGACACTATTTAGTGTCTGTCTTTAAAGTCGACATAACGCCGTCATTGCGAGTCGACATAACGCCGTCATTGCGAGCGCAGCGAAGCACCCGTAAGAGCAGCGTAGCTAATCCCTACCCCAAAACGCATTGATTGTTAGGGATTAGCTCCGCTGCTCTTACGGGTCATAATTCATAATTCATAATTCATAATTCATAATTGTACTTAGACAGACACTAATTAGCTACGCTGCTCCCAGATATTTTCAGGATAGACTATTTTTTCCAAAAAGAGCGCCTTTGCAGGCACAGACATACTCGCATATCTTCTGTCTTTTTGTTCGATAATAGCACAAAATTCTTCGAGGGAGATTTTATTGCGTCCTGCATCCAACAATGTGCCTACAATAGAACGTACCATGTTACGCAGAAATCTATCAGCAGTAATTTCAAAGACAAGCAAATTTTTCTCTTTATATATCCATTGCGCTTGCATAATGTGACAATTGTTTGTATGTGTTTGTGTATGTACTTTGGAAAAACTGGTAAAATCGGAATAATCCATCAATTTCTTGCAACAATTATTCATTTGCTCCATATCAGGGTGATAGAAAATATAATGTATAAACTGTTTTGCGAAAGGATTTTTTTCTGTTGATACATAATATCTGTATGTCCGACTTAGAGCGTCAAATCGAGCATGTGTATTTTCTTTAACGTTTAGTATATCATATATAACAATGTCCTGCGGAAGAAAACTATTCATCCGACAGATAAAATCATGTTTATTTTCTTCCGTGAAAACAAATGAAGTGTCAAAATGAGCATAAAATTCTTTTGCATGCACACCTGTATCTGTTCTTCCAACACCTGTAATACCAATGGGTTCTTTCAATAACAAAGAAATAACTTTGGTCAATACTTCCTGAACCGAAATATGAGCAGGTTGTATTTGCCATCCAAAATAATTCTCTCCATTGTAAGCTAACTTCAAAAAATATCTCATGTCATTATTCATACGGTTTGAGACTGTTTTGTCTTTTGTTCAAAATACTGACAGACTTTGTCAATTCCACATTGTTCACATTTGGGATTTCGAGCTGTACAAACATATCTCCCGTGCAATATTAACCAATGATGAGCCACAGGAATAAATTCTTCTGATATATTTTCTATCAATTGTCTTTCTGTTTCCAATGGTGTTTTAGCATTTGTAACCAATCCTATCCGTTTTGATACCCGAAAAACATGCGTATCTACAGCCATTGTGGGTTTATTGTAAATAACGGAAGCGATTACATTTGCGGTTTTTCGTCCTACACCCGGTAGCTTCTGCAGATTATCTATGTCTTCAGGGACAATACTGTTAAATTCATCAACCAAAACAGTAGCCATCCCTTTTAAATGTTTCGCTTTATTATTGGGATAGGAAACGCTTTTTATATAATGATAAATATCGTCAACAGTAGCGTTTTTCAAATCATTGGGTGTCGGATATGCCTCCAATAAAGGAGGTGTTACCATATTGACCCGTTTATCGGTACACTGTGCCGACAAAATTACGGCAACAAGCAACTGATAAGCATTTGTATATTGTAATTCACTTGCAGCATGGGGATTGTGTGCCTTAAAATAATCTATGACGAATGAATAACGTTCTTTTTTAGTCATCTGATTTTGCTAATTTTTCTTTTAAATCATCTATGTATATGCTATTCGGATAGGTTTTTGACAATACAGGATAGATAGTCTCTAACAATTTACTGTCTTCTTCCATAGAAAAAAAGGCGTTATTGCCCAATGACTGATAAAAAGCCATTAACGATGCCAATTTATCAGGATGAGATAATATAAAGTCTGTTAAATACTTTTTATGATTGTCGAAATTAACCGCATACATACTGTCGAGTACACATATCAGGCTGTCAAAATTATCCTTATAGACAGATTGAATAAACCTGTCAGACAATAATTTTGTCTTTTGATAAAGTTGCTCTAACTTACGCTGATTTTCTATTAATAATTTTGTTTCTTCGTTTCCCTGCATGTTGTATGTTTGCTTCAAATTGTTTGCATCCGCATAAAAAACAAGTTTATCGCCGGAATTGACAATAAATGAAGTAAACAGTGTATCATCAAATTGCAACAGGTATATCCCTACCTGATTTGATTTTAGTCCGTATGAAAACTTTCCGTTCAATACCAATATAGTATCTATAGAAATAACTTCATCAGGTAATATTTGTCTCAAAACAAAACAGGATTTATCATAATTTTCAATGACGCCTGAAATCATAATTCGGTTTCGGTTGCAACATGTAAATAAAAACATTACACACAATACAGTAAACAATATCTTTTGAATAATGGATTTTTTTTCTCGTTGTTTCATGTCTGCAAAGGTACATGAAATTTTTGGGATTTCCACCGATAGTAGAATGAAGTCGTAAATCTCTCACGGAATACTGAGAGACTAAAAGATGTAGTCATAAGTCTATCACGGAATACTGAGAGACTAAACGATATAGTCATAAGTCTATCACGGAATACTGAGAGACTAAACGATATAGTCATAAGTCTATCACGGAATGCTGAGAGACTAAACGATGTAGTCATAAGTCTATCACGGAATGCTGAGAGACTTTGGACTATAGTTATAAGTCGCCCAAGAGATGCTGAGAGACTTTGGACTATAGTTATAAGTCGCCCAAAGAATGCTGAGAGACTTTGGACTATAGTTATAAGCCGCCCAAAGAATGCTAAGAGACTTTGGACAGATGTTTTACCTTATTTTCTGAAAAAAGAAAGATAATGAACTTTGTTTGAGCATAATAGTACGTATACAGTCTTGTAAGGATTTATTAGGTACATTCGGTGTGAGTACATGATTAGAGTCTGTCTATAAAGTATTTTCGCAACAATCAACGCCATCATTGCGAGTAATCGTTTTGATTCTCAAAAGCACAAATGCAATGACGGCGTTGATTAGGCGGTTTCGTGCGTCAGCCTAATTCATAATTCATAATTAGCTACGCTGCTCTCCGCTTCGCTTCGGGTCATAATTCATAATTATACTTTATAGACAGACTCTAAGTAGATAAATGAACGGGTAGACAAGTAGACAAAACCCGTCTACTCGTTCACCCGTCCACTCGTTCACCAAAAAACTAATTTAGTAACGATAATGATCCGACTTATAGGGACCTTCTACTTTCACGCCAATATAATCGGCTTGTTCCTGTGTAAGCGTAGTTAATTTTACGCCAATTTTATGCAAATGTAAACGAGCAACTTCTTCGTCCAAATGTTTAGGCAAACGATACACATCTATCGGATAATTATTTTTCCATAAATCAATCTGAGCCAAAACCTGATTGGTAAATGAATTACTCATCACAAAAGACGGGTGTCCTGTTGCGCAACCCAAATTAACCAAACGTCCTTCTGCAAGTAAAAAGATAGAATGTCCGTCCGGAAAAATATATTCATCTACCTGTGGTTTGATGTTTCTTTTACGGATATTGGGATAGTTTTCCAATTTGTCCACTTGAATTTCATTATCGAAATGACCTATATTGCAAACAATGGTCTGATCAAGCATTTTACTTATATGATCAACGGTAATTACATCTTTATTTCCTGTTGTGGTTACAAAAATATTTCCTTCTGCGAGGGCGTCTTCCATAAGAGCAACTTCAAAACCTTCCATAGCTGCCTGCAAAGCACAAATAGGATCAATTTCCGTTACAATAACCCTTGCGCCGTAGGCACGCATTGACCTTGCACATCCTTTTCCGACATCTCCATAGCCCAACACAACCACGACCTTACCTGCTATCATGATGTCAGTTGCCCGTTTAATTCCATCGGCTAAAGATTCGCGACATCCGTACAAATTATCAAATTTCGATTTGGTAACCGAATCATTCACATTGATTGCAGGAATTAACAATTCTCCGCGCTCCATCATCTGATATAGACGGTGAACGCCTGTCGTTGTTTCTTCGGATACGCCTTTTAAATCAGGAACAATATTGTGCCAATGTTGAGGATTTTTCGCTAAAATAGATTTCAGCGTTTGAAGTACCACAGCTTCTTCTTTTGAGGATGTATTTGCATCCAATAAAGCGGGATTATTTTCTGCCGCATATCCTTTATGGATTAATAATGTTGCATCTCCGCCGTCGTCTACGATTAATTGCGGACCCTTTCCTCCCGGAAAAGATAAGGCTTGATAGGTACACTGCCAATATTCTTCCAATGTTTCCCCTTTCCACGCAAAAACAGGAATACCTTTTGCCGCAATAGCGGCTGCGGCATGATCTTGCGTAGAAAAAATATTACAACTTGCCCAGCGAACATTTGCTCCCAATGAAACAAGTGTTTCAATAAGTACGGCGGTTTGGATAGTCATGTGCAAAGAGCCGGATATGCGGACATCTTTTAATGGTTTTTCTATTCCATATTTTTCACGAATAGCCATCAAACCGGGCATTTCTTTTTCTGCTATTTCTATTTCCTTTCTTCCGAAATCAGACAAGCTAATGTCTGCTACTTTGTAATTTAATGTGTTCTCACTCATAAATAGTTATGTTATATATATATTTTCTAAAAAAGATTTTAATATTTCTGATGAAACTTTCGGGGTCATCTCGCCTCCCATACAATAGGATATTGTTCCTGTTTGTTCGGAGACCACAATGGCGATACAATCGGTTATTTCTGTTATTCCTATCGCCGACCGATGACGTAATCCCATATACGACGGAATATTTTCCCGTTGAGAAACAGGCAATATACAACGCGCCGCTACTATAGTTTGTTGATTGATGATTAAAGCTCCGTCATGCAGAGGCGTATTTTTAAAGAAGATAGTTTCGATTAATTCCCTTGATGTTTGGGCATTTATAATTTCTCCCGTTTGGGTATATTCTTCCAGATTATTTTCTCTTGTGATGATAATTAACGCTCCCGTAAACGAGGCGGACATTTGGGTACAGGCTTTAACAATAGCATTGATTTTCGGGATATTTTGACTTTTTGCTCGTTCTTTCCATATCAGAAAATTGGCTTTTTTTAGCGGGTTATTCGTCCCAAGAAAAAGCAAAAATTGGCGTATCTCCGGTTGGAATACAATAATAAGCGCAATAATTCCAACGCTAATAAATTGACCCAGCAATTCGGATAACAATTCCATGCGGAAAAGAACTACCAATTTCCATAAAATATAAAATGAAAGTAAGCCGAAGAAAATATTTAGCGCCGCCGTCCCGCGAATAAGCCGATACAGTAGATAAAACAAAAGCGTTACTAAAATAATATCAAGTAGATCGAAAATGTTTATATTCAAAAAATCAAGAAAAAGCAATACATCCATGTCAGAATTTACTTTTTGGGTTTATACTTTGATTCTGTCAGGATTTTTTGGGCGTCCAATTCAGTCATGAGGTCTTTAAGTGACTTATCGGGATTTTTTTCTATCCACGACTTACATATTTGCCAACCAATCCATGCTCCCACTTTTCCGGGTGATTGTTTTCCAAAAATACTTGTAAAAGGCGCTTCTCGGACAAATTTCCGAATAATGACTTTATCTTTTGAATACAGATATTTCTTTTCAATTAGATGTCCCCAAATACTTGCTTCGTTATTGATAGCCCACTGTATTTTTTCTGACGAATAGGGATAAATAACTGTATCGCCAAGATGGGGAAGTACCGCTTCGGTAAACAATAATCGTTTCCCTTCCAATATCATTTCGTCTAATAATGTGCCTTGAATATCTTTATACTTTATATATTGATAGGACATTTCCTTAAAACAGTCCGCCAATATATACTCTCTGGAAAAACGTTGAATTATATATTGAGGAACTTCTGTTCCTAATTGTCTATATAACTTGTAATTTTTCCCCAGATACATATCTAATGCGATAATTAATGTAGTATCATGAAACATGATGGGCATTTCATAGTAAAGTCCCGTTATAGCTGTATACACTTGAGGAATATTTGCCTGTGGAAAATAATATTTCAATAACGAAAAAGAAGCGCTAAATTCTTTTTCCATAGCTGACAAATCAGGATATTGTTTTTGTACTTCGAGATAGAGTTGTTTAATAATTTTATCATTAAGGTAATTTCTGATTTGTTCCACATTAGCAGAATCAGACGGATTATCTCCTACAAAAAAATAATAATCTTTTTGTAGCGCGACAAGTCCTGCAGATAAATTATCTTTTGCAATATTATTCAGCGCTTGTTCGTATCGTTTAATTTTAACATCAATCGTTTTTTGTATTTGGTTGACCTCTGATTGATTGACAACAGGTTTTCCTGGCTTTTTCCAATTACATGCGAAAAAAATTAAATTGAAAATCAATATTCCCCAAACTAAATATTTCATCTTTCTTTTATAATCTATTTAATAACAAAAAAATACAGGAACAATTCCTGTATTAATACTTCGCTGCAAAGGTACACTATTTTTTAATTGAAAACTTCGTTAATTGAAAATTGAAAATGAGCTACGCTTGCGCTACGGGGCAATACAACTAAAATAACCCGTCTAAACAACGCCGTCATTACGGGCTTGACCCGCAATGACGGCGTTATGCCGACTTTATAGACAGACTCTATTTATTGATTATGTCAAAAAAAAAAATGTACTTTTGCATTTCAAAACTGAAGACAAAAATAAATAAAAATGTGTGCGGAAACAAGATGGCGACTACGATACGCTAATTTTCAAAAAGCAATGAAACAATTAAAAAGCGCTGTTGAATTGGATGAATACAACAACCTTGAAAGACAGGGATTAATCCATTGTTTTGAATATACAATTGAGTTGGCATGGAAAACATTACAGGATTTATTAGAAGCAAAAGGATATACTGTAAAAGATCCTAAACCAGTTATAAAACAGGCATTTCAGGATGGATATATTACCGATGGAGAGGCTTGGATAGTCATGCTGGACAGTAGAAATTTAATCACGCATACTTATGATGAAAATATGGGAATAGAAATTTCTGAAAAAATAAAAGGATCTTTTCATAAACTTTTAGATGATTTGGATAATCAATTAGCACAGGAATGCCTTTTGGATTAACACATACGAATTATCAGCGGATAAAAGATATTTTCAGCCTTTATCCAAACGTAGAGGAAGTCATTATTTTCGGAAGCCGATCCTTAAATACTTGTCACGCTGGTTCTGATATTGATTTAGCTTTGAAAGGAATCGATATTTCTTTAGACGATATTCTCTCTATCAATAGCGCTTTAGAAGAATTGCCATTGGCTTATAAATACGACATTATTTATTACCATAAAATAAAAACACCTGAATTGATTAAACATATTGATAAACACGGATTATTGTTCTATAAAAAAGAAAAAGAGAAAGAGAAATTGTACCGATAAATAATATCTATCCGAAAATACATAAATTCGTTTTCTCGTTCGGATTATCCTCGCAGGTTCTACCTGCGCAGGAAAAAGAATATAAAATAAATGCAGGCATAGCCTGCTTGGATAGAGCGAACGAGGTAGAACCTCGTCCGAACGAGAAAACATAAACGGCTGAAAGCCGTAAATCAATAGCGTTGGGCAACGCCCAATGTAATGAATTGCGACCTCTTCTTCAAGCCCTGAAAGGGCGAAATCCATTTTTTCCAAAGTATCATTTCATCCTATAATTGATTACGCCCTTTCAGGGCTTAGTTTTTAGGGCGTTACGTTACACAGGGCGTTGCCCTGTGCTATTGATTTAGGGCTTTCAGCCCTTTGCTGTTCACATAAAATTACGCCGAGAGGAGTATATTTAGTGTTTGTCTATAAAGTCGGCATAACGCCGTTTAAACAACGCCGTCATTGCGGGCTTGACCCGCACCCGTAAGAGCAGCGGAGCTAATCCCCATCCGACAACACGGAATGAATAGAATGAACAGTTCCCAAATACCGTCATTGCGAGTAATCGTTTTGATTCTCAAAAGCACAAATGCAATGACGCTTTATGCCTCCGAGCAAGCTATGCCTGCATTTATTTCATTTTCAATTTTCAATTAAGGAAGTCTTCAATTAAAAAAAATGGGGAAGTCTTCTCCGCTTCCCCGAATCTTGTTAATAGGTGTAGAGCTACACCAGAGATATCATCTAAAAAAGAAATAAGATGATGCTGCAAAGGTACAACTTTTTTTTAATACGAAACACAAAAAAATGAAAAAAAAGGTATCTCCGACAATGCGTTTTAGGGCAGGGGGTTGCGGGTCAAGCCCGCAATGACAACGTTATTTCGACTTTATAGACAGACTCTAGTTACAAATTTTCATTTGACAGTAGCGTATTTTTTAGTACTTTTGCAGAGCAATAAAAAAACAAAGTATGGCAGGAATAGAAAGAATAAGAGAATTACAATCAGTAGCAACACAGATAAGAAGAGATATTTTACGGATGGTATATGAGGCACAGTCTGGTCATGTTGGAGGATCATTAGGCTGTGCTGACTTTATGACAGCCTTGTTTTACGAAATAATGGATTGCGACCCTGCAAATTTCACAATGGAAGGAAAAAATGAAGATATGTTCTTTTTGTCGAATGGTCATATTTCCCCCGTCTATTATGCTGTTATGGCGCGCAGAGGGTATTTTTCTGTATCCGAATTGTCTACGTTCAGGAAATTACATACTCGTCTGCAGGGGCATCCCTCTAATGCACACGGTTTGCAGGGAGTAAGAGTTGCTTCAGGTTCTTTGGGACAAGGCGTTTCCATTGCTATCGGTTCCGCTCAGGCAAAAACATTGAACAAAGATACCCATCTGATTTATGTTCTTACAGGAGACGGGGAATTGGAAGAAGGTCAAATTTGGGAAGCCTTGATGTATGCAGGTGCAAAAAAAGTCGATAACATAATACTAACCGTTGATTATAACCATAAACAAATAGACGGAACAGTAGAAAAGGTAATGGATTTGCTGAATTTAAAAGAAAAATTTCTCTCCTTTGGATGGGAAGTAATTGAAGGCGAAGGAAACGATATGACGTTGTTGTTAGATTGTCTTCAAGAGGCGAAAAATGCAGCAGGAAAAGGCAAGCCTGTCGCTTTTCTGATGCACACAGAAATGGGATATGGCGTTGATTTTATGACGGGAACCCATAAATGGCACGGAACTCCTCCTAATAAAGAACAATTTGAAAATGCAATAACTCAAATTCCTCAAACATTAGGCGATTACTAAAGATAGCATGAAAGCCTTAGATAAATATCTTTTCAGGACGTATATAGCTCCTTTTGTATTAACACTTTTAGTTGTTTTATTTGTCTTTTTGATGCAGTTTTTATGGAAGTATATAGATGATTTGGTGGGGAAGGGATTGGAGACGGTTATCATTTTGAAACTTGTATTCTATTTTTCATTCACCTTTATTCCGATGTCCATGCCTTTGGCGGTTTTGTTGTCGGGATTGATAACTTTTGGTAATTTGGCGGAGAAAAATGAATTAACAGCCATGAAATCATCGGGTATTCCATTGCCTCGGATTTTGCGACCATTATCTATTTTTGTAATTACGTTGTGTATATTGACATTTTTCATGGCAAATAATGTTATGCCTGTTGCGAGTTTGAAAGCCCATTCTTTGCTTCATGATATTCAGGCTCAAAAATTGGCATTGAGTATAGATGAAGGAATATTCTACAGAGGTATTGATAATTATATTCTTCGCATAGGAAAAAAAGACAAGGACAATCAAACAATTCATGATATTTTAATTTACGACCATACTCGAACTACAGGTCTTACTACCCTGACATACGCCAAACACGGTTCTATGGTAATGTCTAAAAATAAACATTATTTAATTCTTACCATGGAAGATGGGTTTATATACGATGAAAATGTCAGGTATGATGCCTCCAAACCTCCAAGTGAATTGCCTGTTCTCAGGGGAACATTTAAATCTCAACGAATACGGTTTGATTTATCGTCTTTTCAGCTTCAACGGACAAATGAAGAATTTTATAAAGACAGTTACGAAATGCTTAATGTCCAACAATTGGGCGAGTATGTAGATACAATGCAAAAAGAAATTACAGGCATAAAATCGGAAATAGGAAGTTCTCTATGGACTGATTTTCGTTATATTGCCCTGTATTATGTGGATACGCTTTCTGTGGATACGGCAAATATATATTCGGATACGATAAAAATGACGCAAGAGGATACACAAAAAATTTATGTCAACGCTATCCAATTGGCGAGAGAACACAGCGGTTTTCTTGATTTCAGAATAATGGATTATGAGTCAAAAGAAAAACAATTATGGAGATACGAAATAGAGTGGCATAGAAAATATGTATTATCGTTGGCTTGTATTCTTCTCTTTTTTATTGGAGCGCCATTGGGGGCGATTATTCGTAAAGGAGGCTTGGGTGTTCCGTTAGCGGTTTCTATTTTAATTTTTGTGATTTATTGGGCTTTATCTTCCACAGGAGAACGTATGGTAAGGGTTGGTACGCTTCCATCTTATTTAGGGATGTGGCTGTCGACAATGGTATTATCTCCTTTAGCTGTATTTTTGGTGTATAAGGTTTCGAGGGAAGCGGGATTGAGCGGAATTACAAACCTGAAACAACAAATCAACAGGTCAAAGATATTTAAATTTTTACTCAAAATGAAAAACCGATTTTAATATGCGGATACTACAGTTTTGCAACAAATCTCCGTATCCTCCCAAAGAAGGAGGTCCCATTGCCATGAATGCACTTACAGAACTCTTAATACGACAGGGACACTGTGTTAAGGTATTGGCAATTAATACGCCAAAATATACGGTTCATTCGGAAAACATTGATAAAGTATATCTCCAAAAAACGGGAATAGAATTAGTATGGGTAAATACCCGTTTTCGTCTATGGGGAGCATTGAAATCTTTATTGAGAAATACATCTTATCACGTAGACAGATTTCAATCGGAGCAGCTGACGCAGAAACTGAAAGAATTATTGTTGAAAGAAGACTTTGATACTGTAATTTTAGAGACTGTCTATTTGTCCAATTATGTGAAGTTGATACGAAAACATTCTTCCGCTAAAATAATTTTGCGAGCGCATAATGTGGAACACCTTATATGGAAACAAATCGCAAAGAATACGCATCAAAGGATAAAAAAATACTATCTTTCTCTGTTAGCAAAACAGTTGGAACGGTTTGAGCGAAATGCTATCTCTCTTTTCGATGTCATTTTTTGTATTTCGCCGACAGATGGTCTTTGGTTTTGTGAACAGAATAAGGATATACCTGTTAGAATTGTTCCTTTTGGCGTTGATATTGATATTGATGCCTCTTTGCAAGACGCATATCCTTTTCGGTGTGATAATTTGTTTTCCATTGCCTCAATGGATTGGTATCCTAATCTCGAAGGGATAAGATGGTTTTTGGATAATGTATGGGAAAAGATACATTGTCTTTATCCTGAACTTGTGTTTAGAATTGCAGGAAGAAACATGCCGGATTCGCTGAAACACTTGCATATTCAAAATGTAGAAATAACAGGGGAAGTTGCAGATGCGAAACTGTTTATGCAGGAAAATGGTATTTTGATAGTTCCTTTATGGTCGGGAAGTGGGGTTCGTATCAAAATTGTTGAAGCCATGGCAATCGGAAAAGTAGTAATTACAACATCCATTGGTTTGGAAGGAATTATGGCAATAGACAAAAAACATGTTTTGATAGCAAATACGCCTCAAATGTTTGTCGAGGCAGTAACATTCTGTATGGAAAATCCTGTTGCATGTGAACAAATCGGAAAAAACGCACAACAATTGATAAATGAAATGCACAATAATAACCGTATCACGATACAATTGGATAAATGAAATATGGGTAAAATTACTATTGAACAACTAATCAGCAATTAATACCCTGTTGTACCATGCTTTTCTGTTTTTGAGTATATCCTTTGGAATAATATTTGTATAGTTACAAAATACAATACTGTTTTTACAGGAATAAATAAGAAACGGATAAGAATAATATAGAATGATCATGAGAACAAATTTGGGACGTTTCGTTTTAGGTATTTTGTTTCAGATGCTTATTACAATAGGGATGGCTCAATTTACAATGGGACCAAAAGTGAGCATTAATTTCAGTAACATAATGTATGAAACAGAGATGGAACCGGGATTTAATGCGGGGATATTTTTCAGGTTTGGGAAAAGTTTTTATTTTCAGCCTGATTTTGATTATTCTTTCAGGACTTCAACCCTGAAAGAAGCTATCGGAGAATTGAAGGAAAATGCCCGCTTAAAAAGTCATTATATAGATATCCCTCTTTTGATAGGATATAAATTTATTGATAATCCTAATTTCAACTTCAGAGTTTTTATTGGTCCCAGGTTAGGTATATTGATTGCAAACAATCTTCAATCTAACGGAAAGGATAAGTCTATAGGGACTGTTCAAATAGGTGGAAGAACAGGTATCGGTATTGATTTCTGGCGATTTATCCTTGATGTAAATTATGATTTTTCTGCAAATAAATACAATGCCGAATCTGTTACATGGTGGAAACAAAATATGATTAATATTACTTTAGGGTTTAAGATTTTCAAGAAATGAAAAAATAAACCGTGTATATATTGAGGGATGGTGATGGTATTTTGGATTGCTTTCAACATCATGTTGATCGCAATAACGGGATCTGAAATACTTCCTGTCCCTCCCCCATTATGGGGTATGAGATAAAGAGAACAACTAGTTATGAGTTATTTTAGATTGACAACTCGTAATTAGTGTCTGTCTTTAAAGTATAATTATGAATTATGCTGACGCACGAAACCGCTTAAGAGGCTGTGTGAAAACACATAAAAACGTCCAAACAACGCCGTCATTGCGAGTGTTCATTTCGTACCGCAACTAAGAGCGGAATGACGCTTGTAATGTGTTTGTTACAAAAAGCGTCATTATAAGCGCAGCGAAGCAATCCCTGACCAAAAACGCATTGATTGTTAGGGATTGCCACGTCGCTGCGCTCCTCGCAATGACGACCTCTGTTGTTACGGGGGTACTTTTCACACAACCTCTTCAGGGCTTTAGAGAGAGGGGTATCGTTCATTTCACAGGGCGTTGCCACTGTGCTAATGATTTATGGCTTTCAGCCATTGTAAGAGCGATATTCTTTAATTCTATTTCATAATGGACAAAATGACATTATGAAAGCGTGATTATTCAACATGTTGATCCTGCCTATTTGCAAAATGTATCAACTCATAATGACGAATATACGAAACGTTTAATAGTTTTCGGACAGACA
>JAIROC010000564.1 GCA_031257735.1 Bacteroidales bacterium
CTGAAGAAGTAAAAGAAATTGAAATTCCGATATTGCCAATGGACTTTCAAAAGAAAATCAAAGACAATTTTGAAGAAGCTAATAAAAAGAGGATACAATCCCAAACCCTCTATCGTCAAGCCGAAGAACTGCTATTGGAAACCATAGGATTAAAAGATTTTCAACCTACTCAGGAAAACAAAAGCGTAAAAAGTTTTTCGGAATCGTTTTTGGCGACGGGACGGTTGGATGCGGAATATTATCAGCCGAAGTATGAGGATTATCTGCAACTGATATGGAGTTATTCTAATGGATTTGAATTATTACAAGATGTTTGCAATTTGAAAGATAGCAATTTTACTCCTGAAGATAATATAGAGTATAAGTACATAGAACTTTCCGACATAGGAAAGTCGGGAGATATTACAGGTTGTACGATTGCGCAAGGCACTGAATTACCAACAAGGGCAAGACGGACAGTCAAAACAAATGATGTTATTATTTCGTCTATTGAAGGCTCACTAAGCAGTTGTGCATTAATAACAATTGATTATAATAATGCTTTATGCTCTACCGGTTTTTACGTGATTAACTCAAAAAAGATTAATTCAGAAACACTTTTGGTACTATTCAAATCTGAGCTAATGCAAAATATTCTCAAACAGAATTGTTCGGGGACGATATTAACTGCGATCAATAAAACGGAATTTCAAAATATTCCTGTGCCTTTGATAGAAAATGAAGTTCAACAACAAATTTCTGAATTAATCGAAAAAAGTTTTTACCTTTGCGAGGAAAGTAAACGGTTATTGGACGAGGCTAAAGATATGGTGGAAAGGGAAATAGGGAAGAATAGTTAAGTTTGAGGATGAGAAAAGGAAAACAGCACATATCGAAAAAAAGAATTCAGTTGAGACAGGAAAAATTTAAACGTCTCAAATATCGTTTTTTGAATAAAAAGAAACAAAGAAATATTGCTAACAATAGCAAAAGAAAATATTTCACAGAAGATAACCCCAAAAGGAATAATTATCGTTATCAAAAACCGAAAGAACTTATTATAAAAGTGGCTTCTCAATTTTCGCTTATTGAAGATACAGAGAATGTTTTAAGTTTTGTACATACAATTAATAAGATTATCAAACGAAGGAAAAATAGATTGATTAAAATAGATCTTTCCGATGTAATTCGTATAGATATTGGTGCAATAGGATTAATACTTTCTAAAATGAATGAGTTAGCTCAGCGAAAATTCTATGCATTCGGAAATTTCCCCCAAGATAATATTTGTAAAGAAATCATTTCTGAATCAGGTTTTTTAGAACACATGAAAGATTTAAAAGGGAATAATTTTAAAAGACAAGAAAATGGGAATTTATTAGTTAGTAGAGGATTTGATAAAACAAGTAATAGTTTAGTTGGTAATGAAATTAGAAAAGTAGTAAGGCATTTAATTGGAGAAGAAGAAAAATATAGACCTGTTTTTAGCATAGTTCAGGAGATGTGTGCTAATTCAATAGAACATGCGAATGAGAAAAATAAGAACTGGTTGTTCTCAATTTATTATAAAGACGCGAATAATGTCTGTTTTACAATGACAGATATTGGACATGGGATTTTGGAAACATTAAAACGAAAAGCAACTCAAATCATTAGTGATGTGTTAAAAAGCGATATCGAAGTTTTAGACAGAGCATTTAATAAAAAATATGCTTCGGTAACTAATGATATAAATAGGAATAAGGGTTTACCAAAAATCAAGAAAACCGTTAGGGAAAATTACATAAACAATCTTATTGTTATAACAAATAATGTGCTTTTGAATTTTTCTAATGAATTAAATTCGAAAATACTTAGAAAAAAATTCAATGGAACATTTTATTATTGGGAATTAAATAAAAATTGTATAGAGATATGGAAGAACAGAAAAATTTAATACTCATATCAGAGTATTCGATGAGCCCGGGTCCGAGATATTGTTATCAAGGAGATGACTCAGGGGAGGATTTTTATCACAAAGTACTCAATGGAAAATTCAAAGAGTCTTTTGAAAAAAATGAGATTCTTATTGTGAATCTTGATGGTCCAGATGGTTATGCTTCGTCATTTCTTGATGAAGCATTTGGCAATCTTGTTTTTGATTTTGGATTAAACAATGTAAAAGGTCGGATTGAAATTATCTCAGAAGAAGAGCCTGAATGGATAGAGATGATAGAAACCGAAACATACGAGCAGTGGGAGCAACGAAGAAAAGAAAATAGCGCCCCTAAAAAAACCGTTGTGCATGACGAATGGTATAGATATATAAATAATTCATTTGAGAAAAAGAAATGGGTACAAAAGAGTTAATTGTATGTTTGCAAATTTCCGATTGGATAGCAATAGCAGATATTTTCGTTACTTCTGTGATTGGTATTTGGATTGCAATTAGTGTTCAAAATAACCTCACTAAAAGTAGATATTTAAAAGAGTATTTTATAAACGAAGTGAAAGACATTAGAGATTTGTATAAATCTTTTATCAATCATTTATACAACGGCGACAAATGCGCAAAAGATATAAAAGATTGGTTTAAGATAATGTCAGAAAGGACTCAGAATTTAAATAAATTTTTGCAGAGCAAATATAAAATTAACGATTCGTTAATTGTTCAAAAACATGCCGAAATACAACAAAAAGTCACTTCTATGGATGAATTTAATGAAAATTACAAAGCATCTTCTGTGCATTTCACTAATCTTTCAAAAAATGAGATATTAAAATTACATTCAGAATTAAGTTGTGTATTAATACAGAGAGTTATAGATATTAACAAAGCAAAGTTGCGTTGGCATATAAAGAAGAACAGAAAAATTTAACAGTTTCAATTTGAATGAGTTTGCCAACGAAGTAATGGAACATCCGGAAGTCATCGAGAGCTTTAATCAGTATAAATCCGTATGGCAGCAAGCATACGAAATCGACATTCCCGACAATTTCACCATTTCCGACAGCGCTGTGAAAAAACAGGCACGTGCATTTAAAAGCATCATCAAATTAGACAAGAATTTCCATATTTATGTCCATGGAAACAGCGACCTGATACTCTTCTATTGAATTAACATTTTGTTGTAATGCAGTCATAACAACACAGTTTAGAAAATCGCTATTTACTATTTGATGCACGTCAGCAGTCATAATGATGTTTCCTTGCATATTAGAAAACCAAGCGGCAGCATTGAACTGATTATTACTAAATAATCCAATTTCGTCGATAAACTTATATTGTCTGTTTATCAGAGATTTATCAACTTCGATTGCTGCAAATACAGTTGTGTCAAATATATACTTGTCAGTTATTTAGTGTACCCTTTTCTTTGGACAGAAATTAATACTTTGTTAAACAAATTTCTTATAACATTTCTTTTCTGAAGAAGTGGTAAAAACCACTCCTTCCTGAAAAGTTTTTTTCTTTT
>JAIROC010000294.1 GCA_031257735.1 Bacteroidales bacterium
TCATCGCCTTCGCACAGATTACTTTTCAGCATATTCATCAGCGAAGTTTTCCCGCTTCCCCATTCGCCTTGCAAAGCAATGGTTGTCGGCATATTGGCATGTTCGATAAAGTGTCTCAATCCTGCCTCGTACTGACCGATTCCCAATTTGTCTTTTTCTCCTTTCAATAAGGGAGTGTCAATGATGCTGTATTTATTCATCTAAATCAATTTTTTTAATCTTTTTAATATTTCGTGTCCAATTTTACGTTCCAGTCCGCCTTTAGTGGTTGGAACGCCTGTTTTGCCGGCAATAGATTGTTTTACACCGGAAATACCTGTTGCCTTTTTTAGTGAAAAAGATAATCCTTTTAACAGTTTCATATCAATACGGTAAATTAATTAAAAATAATTCGAATAATATTTTCTCTATTAACTGGTAAAATACCCATATTAATCCTAATACTAATGCTACAGCCAAAATAATGCCAAAAACAGGCAGATTTGAAAATATCGTAACGATATTTCTTGCGTACACTAATGGAAAGGCTATAATTACCAAAATGATGAATGCAATCAATAATCCCATGGACTCAAAAATGTTCGGTGAAAAAAACAAACTGCTCTGTTTTTTGAGATTCTGTTTAGGAACAAAGCCCTGAACAATGTTACACATATCGTCTATTGTATAACACTGAACCCATTTCTGGTCGCCGACATATTCGTTAATCACAATTGGTTTGATGGTATCAATCTTATAGATAGCCGGATATTTCAAGCCTGCTCCTTTTCGGATATTTGATATTACACCCACAGTTGCCAGACGCAAATTTTCTCCCTGCAGATGTGTCCAGTCAAAAGTAATACGGTTGCCTTTGTTTGTAGATTTGACATAAATAGTGTCCGTAATTATATTATCCTGCATTAACCCTATATTTGTCATATAGTCTATGAAAAACTGCGACATGTTTTCACATGCTATTTTAGCAATTACACATTTTTGTCCATTAATGACAGCATCCTGTTTTTCTTGAATACGAAACATCACATTCGGACTTTTTGGCAACACCTCTTCTTTGAAAAGATATAAATTCGCGTGGTCGGCGGGATAAATATAGCTCGACGCCGCATTTATTTCATTGGCATTTATTCTTTTGATAAATTTTTTCAGCATTCGCCCATCGTTACTGCACGAACAGCAACTTACTGCACAAATCACTGTAACGATATATTCAATTAACCGTTTCATTTGTCAATTTCTATAAATACCTTTTGAAATCCCAATGCTTGCAGGAAGGAAGAGAGTTTTTGTTTACCCGATTCTTCGGCCCGTTCAAGTATACCGTTTTCTATGGCATTTTTTTCTATTGCAGTTCTGGCTTCGTTTTTGATGACTGTTACTTCTTCGTGCGACCACTTGCCATTTTCTTCGTACGTTTCAAAATCGGAAGGATTCGATATAACGTCCAATATTTTAGGCTTGGGCAATTTCATCGTAATGGAAACGCTGTCTATCACAATATCCTGTTTCCGCAATGTGAGCAAATCAAATCCCGCCCGTACTTTCCCTTTAGTAATCAACACCAGTTCGTCACTGGCAGTGATTGTAATCCCGAAAATGGAAGATTCTCTTGTCTTATGCTTGACAAGCACATAATCTTCGTAGTATGCGGCTGTCGTCAATTCTGCCAGACAGTTAATCTCCTCTACTATGTTTGCCGTTTTATCTATCACAATAGGTTGCGCTCGGAACAGATTGGATAAAAACGAGAAATCAAATCCCGAAAAAGTCAGACACAAATATGTGGCAATAATCACAATGGCAGCCAATATAATTTTTTTAATCAATCCCGAATATTTCAGAGACAAAAATGCGAGAATAATCACAATGACAGTCGCTACAATTTCTTTAATCATGGCAATTATTTTTTAGAAAGTTGAAAATCGAATATTTATTGACGTATATCCGGCCTGTTTCAGAAATGTTTCGAGAAACATTTTGGTATTATCTTCCGCATCGGTCAGGATACCAAATTCGGCAATACTGTTTTTAATATCTTTTTCCCCCTGTGTCATAATCATATCACGTTCCGCATGTGAAAATGAAAAACGGGTTATCGCTGTTTTTTCATAATCCAGACTTATATCCGAGGGTTTCATATTAAACGACAACAGTTGCGCTTTCGGAAGGACAAGCGAAACAGATTTTTGACGAACATCGATTTGTATGCTGTCTTTGACTAACTTGCTTAAATCGATTCCCGCTTTTAAACTGGCTTTGCAGGAAAAAATAATTTTCCTGTCGCCAAATTTATACCATGTGGCGTCATCGCTGGCTTTCACGATTTTCGATACCACATATTCAACCGTACTCAGTGCCGGAATGGATTTCAGTGCGTTTTCCACTTGAATTTCCATTTGCTTTTCTTCTTCCCGAGTACACGACGTTATGACAAACGCCAATAATAACAGTACATAAAAACTTCTTGTTTTCATTTTTCCTTTTTTACATATTTCAGATATAAAAACGCAGCCATTCCCAACGCTGCAAGTATTATCAATAGAATTATTATCTTTCTAAAGATATACAGAATAAAAATACCGATTATTACAAGTACAATAAGTGCAATATATTTTATAATTTCCGTATCTTTACCGAATTTACCTGTTTGCCTGTTTTGTCTTTCCTGTAATCTCGCCTCCAGTACCATCTCAAATTCATCCA
>JAIROC010000591.1 GCA_031257735.1 Bacteroidales bacterium
TTAGTCCGGATATGTGTTGTGACGCGGAGAATGTTGTTTTGCAATTCGGGGACATTCTTGAATATCGCATGATTAATTTTCTGTAAAACAAACTCTCTGCCGTCAACCGACACTTTGTAAGAGTCGTTAATGTGTCCGGCGCCAAGAGGCGCAACCTGAATTTCGTTACCCGAAACAAACATTTTTACAATTTCTTTAAATTCTTCCATTTCTTACTTTTTCATTAAAAATCAAACATAATTTACGCATCAAATGTAGTAATTTTATCCTAATCCGAAATTTTTCTTTTCAGTACTGTTTTCTAACTATCTGTATTAATTGAAGATGAACAATTATTTTGGGGTCGTCGTTTTCTCCAATGTGTCGTCTCTTCTGACTTTTTGGGATTTTTTTCCTGTGGTAAACGCATAAAGATTTACGATTTTAGATTTACAACTGAAATAAATTAACTGCATTTACTTATCATTTGTATATTTCATGCTATCTTTGTTTTTCGAAATTTCATTTTTTGAAATTCATTGTGTGAGATAAAGAATTAAAAATTAATAACATAAAACAAAAGTAAAATGAAATATGTATTTATTGTTTTCTTAATTATAACATTATCATGCTGCAGTAATAATACAAAAGAGCATGACAGTGTACTGTCGATAGATTACAAAAATCTTGACGAAATCGCATTATCCGATTATGTCAATAATATAAAAATTGTAAAACTTGCAACTTCCGATGACGTATTGATAGGGGAGATTGTAAAAGTAGAGATATTCAATAACAGGATATATATTCTTGACAGGCTGTCAAATGCTCTGTTTATTTTCACAGATGAAGGGGAGTTTCTTTATAAATTAAGAAATATCGGACAGGGTCCCGGAGAATATATTTACCTCTTTGATTTTGATGTAACAAATGATGGAGTGTATTTGTCGGATATTGGACAATCTATACTATATTATGACAATGACTTTAAGTTTATCCGAAAAATTAGTCATCATTCGGTTGCGGGTAATTTCGTTATGAATGACGAATATTTCTGGATTTTCAGAGAGCCTCATCCTGTTCCCTATAATCAGATTTTAATGATTGACAAAAATGGTCGTACGGTTGAAGAGTTTTTCCCCCAAAAAGCATCTGAAAGCGGAGTAAATATGGCTTCGTCGAATTTATTTCAAAAACAGAAATCGCATATATATTTTTCGCCAAGATACGGCAATACAGTCTATAAATGGAACAGTGAAAACAAATGGCAGGAATTTATAACATTATCGTTTGGAGATAAAACTTTCGACAGAGATATTAATGAATATTACTCTAAAAATGCAAATGATACAGATTTCCCATATATTGTGCGAAAGGATTTTTTTGTGTTCCATAATGTTTTATTGTGCGATTTTCATATTGATTCAAGACTATACTGTTGTTTTTACGATTTAAAAACAAAAGAAATGAAAGCCGGAAAAGTGAAAAATGATTTAATTCCGGATTATGAATCATGGTTTCCAATGAGTTATAACGGACATTCAAGTCAAAGCAATAACTGTTTTATAGAATGTGTACTGCCGGAATGGATATTGTCCGAAGAATATGGATATTATAAGGGATTATGCAAATTAGATGAATCATTGAACGATATGTCCGAAGATGATAATCCTGTTTTGCTTATTTATGAATTTAAAAATTAAAAAATCCCGTAAGGCCCGTAAGGTAATAAGGTTTTGTGTAGGCGTGTAATCCATTGCTACTAAAGTTTCCAACCTTATCTCCCAAACAAAAACACCTCTCTCTTATGTAACTGATCATATTATGCTGATATATAGGCGTTAGCAAGAGGGTAGCCGAAGTTACTTTTGCGGGGATGCGCGTATGTGCTGGGAGACTCAGTAGCAACGAATTATTCCACCCACAATCAACCTTATTATTTCATTTTTTTTTTGAAAAATATAGTCTTCGCCAATAGCGAGAAGAGCTTTTTTTGAAAAATACAGTTGTAACTACTCGGATACCATTTTGAAATTTGAAAATCAGCCAAATATTTCAAGGCGAAGAAGAAGTCCGAAGGACTTCAATGTAAATAACCCCGTGCAAGCCGCAGGTGTAGCTCGGGGAAATACCAGCCTCTCCTCTGAACTCTTATGTAACTGATCGTATTATGCTGATATATAATCGTTAGCAAGAGGGTGCCGAAGTTACTTTTACAGGGGATGCGCATACGTGCTGGGAGACTACGTACGTAGTAGTTCAACCCCTTGCGGGCCTTGCGGGGTTGATGTGCGTTGTTGCGCTACCCCGAACTGCACTACGCTTGTTCGGGGTTATTGACTGCGTCGAACTAAAGTTTGACTACGTCGATTTTCAATTCATATTGAACGCCTATCGGCGTTCTTTCGGGTCACTTTCTATTTTGCGATAGTATTGGAGTTCTGATGTTATTAAAAACAAGCTATAACATTTACTACGTTGAACTTACGTTTCAGGCAGGCGTCGCCGGAATGAACAATGAAATCATTAGTATAAATGTTATAACTTGTTTTTAACACATCCCTTAGCACGCAGATGACGTAGATTATCATGATTTGCACAGATTGAGGGTTTTGGTTATAGGATTTCTTAGATTCAGAACTCTAATGCACCCGTTCTCAAGCGCCATTCGCGGTATAAAAAGATACCATTCGGGAATTTTTTTCATGACGCGTGTTATTTTGAGTTACTTTTGTATTCTATTTTATTAAAGTATATGTGAAAATAAGATTAAAAGACATGAAAAAAGTAAAGTTTGTATTAATTATTTTCCTCGTTGCGACCTCGTTGACAGGTAACGCACAAACGAGATTTAGCGTACCGGAAACATTGTGGACAGCATTTCCGGACACGCTCCGAAACGAAATCATAAAATCGTTGGACAGTTTATTATCCGGCATCGATAAAAGACTTTTAGATACAAGTTTGATAGATAAGGATAACTATGATTTGAACTATAACTTTTTTTACTATTTAAAAGGTATAGAAAAGAAAGACACTGTGCCTTATTATTTTCGGGGACAGTTAATCAATCTGTATTCCATTGCGCCTTCGCAGTATTTGTTAACGCTGATATATTCGAATAAAGATGAAATTGGACGTATTTTCTCATTCATGGCAAAAGACGACAAGGGTAAAATTGTCTTTGCCTGTCCTCTCAAATACAACACAAAACATTGGAAAACAACAACAACAGGTACAATAACCATTTACTATCCCGATACGATAAACGTCAAACGCGTGGAAGAATTTGACAGTAAAAATATCGCTATGGCGTCGAAATTCAATTTGCCGGTGAGGGAATTTGACCTGTATATGTGCCGCAATTATCAGGAAGCGTTGCAGTTGCAGGGGTGTTTATATGAGTACAGGAGTAATGGATACCTCAATAGCGGTGATATAATTGACCCGAAAACTTTATTTTCGGTCATGAACGACGAAGATTTTTCGCATGATGTTCTTCATATATACGCATACCATATTCGCGGTGCAATACGCAATCGCGCTGCCGAAGAAGGACTTGCTTATTTTTGGGGCAATGCTTATCATGCCAGCAATAAAGGAACAATTCCCGACCAGCATGAACTTGTTCCGGTTTTGAAACAATACCTTGCTTCGTACAATGATGTTAACTTGCTGGATTTGTTTGACAAAAGTCCGGATGTACTGGCAGAATACGGTTATCCGAAACCTGTATCGGTAAAATACATAATTACGGGTCTCATCTGCGAAGCGCTCGAAAAAGAAAAAGGAGTAGCCGGAATCATCGAACTGATAAAATGCGGTCGTACCGATGATGATTTTTTCGAGTCCATCAATAAACTGATGAATATTAACAGAAGTAATTTTGATGCAAAAGTTCGGGAACTGCTGTCTTCTTTTTCAACTTACAATATAAACACATTTTAACGTTATTTT
>JAIROC010000619.1 GCA_031257735.1 Bacteroidales bacterium
AGGCTTTTTTGATACAATTAATGAGAATTATCACAATCATTTATTCAATCTTTTATCCCTGAATTTTCAACTTTTTGAACATGATTGCATCTCACAAAATTACGCCGCGTGAAGTATAAATATATCGCTTGCTTCTTTTAGCGATACTATTATTTTAGAACAAGATAAAGAATCAAAATCAAACATAGACCAGTTAATCGAATTGAGCATTTTACAGCAAATGTTCTATCATGTTGAACACAAAACTATACCCGATTCGCGATTTAAACGGATAAAAAGCATTGGCAATAAGACATTACTGATTAATACATTCGGAGTTATTATTTGGCTTTTGGCTCTGTTTCTATTTTTCAAACCTGCATTTATTCAAAATTTAGTAATTTTGGAAAAATTGGATTTATCAACACCAATTCTAACCTATTTACTCCCAATAATAATTCTTTGGGGTATCGGTTTATTTATTGCAAAAGCAATCAGAACAGCCAATAATTCAAAATTAAATAAACTCAACGTTCAAAGCGGCGAAATTGAGATAAGCAAAGACATTGATTCTTCTATCTTGAACAAACACTTGGACGAAATTCTCTATTTTTTTGAAGTAACCAAATACGATGTTGTGATATTGGAGGATTTAGACCGATTTAACAATCCTGATATTTTCACAAAACTCAGAGAATTGAATATCTTAATAAATGGTTCAAAGCAGATTGGTCGCCGTGTAGTTTTTGTTTATGCGATAAAGGATGATATGTTCCATGACAAAAACAGAACAAAATTTTTCGATTTTATTATTCCTGTTATCCCTGTGATAAATACGTCTAATTCAGGAGCCATGCTCCATCGAATGTTATCGAAAACTCAGAACACAGACAGTCAGCTATCCCCGGATTTAATAGATGACGTATCCATGTATATTGATGATATGCGGTTGCTTAAAAATATATGTAATGAATATGCAATCTACAGGAAAAAACTAAGTCCGAAATTGCACCATGATAATTTATTGGCAATGATAATCTATAAAAATATTTTTCCTTCCGACTTTGTGGATTTACATAATGGGAAAGGGAAAGTATTTGCCATTTTTGACAGTAAACCAACTTTAATAAAAGAAAGGATAGGTAAAATTAATGTTGAAATAGAGGCTGCAAAACGAGAAATTGAAAAAATCGAAGTTATTTGTTTGAAAAATATTCAAGAGCTACGAGCAATATATATATAGAAAAAATAATAGGGAAGTTGTCTGGAATAACCTCATTTTTAATAAATGGGTCTGAATACAATTTTATAACGGTCAAAGAAGATGATATTTTTGATATTTTGATAAAAACAAATCAGATAGGATATTATGCTACGCAGTATAATTCATATCAAAATCGCTATATCAGAAATCATTTTAATAGTGAGTTTTCATTTTTGAACATTGAACAGGAAATCGATTCAAATGAGTCCTATAAAGAAAGAGAACAATTAATACAAGCCAAATATGGTAACAAGATTGAACAATTAAAGAAGCATATTGAGGAACTAAAATCGGAAAAGAACGAAATAAAATTATGAACATTACAACAAATTGCAGAAAAAATAGGTTTCGGCAATGTTATTGATGACATAAAGAATGAAAAATTAATCATATATCTGATTCGTAACGGTTATATCAATGAAAACTATCACGACTATATTTCTTATTTCCATGAGGGGCTTATTACCAAAGAAGACAGAGAATTCCGGTTTAGTATATTAAATCGAGAACCTCTACCATTCGATTATAAGCTCACTAAAGTGGAAAATTTAATGAAGAAAATACGATTAAGTGAATTTGAATACAAAGAAGTTTTGAACTGTTCATTGATAGATTTCTTATTTGCCAAACAAGAAAATTACAATGCCCAGCATCAAGTAGTTTTAAAACAATTGTGTAATAAAATCAAAAACTCAATTGCATTCATTGATTGTTATATTGAAAAAGGGCTGCATTTAGATTTGTTCGCTAATTCTTTATGTAAAGAATGGAATAAATTCTGGGATTTTATTGTTTTAGAATCCGGTTATTCTGATGAAAAGAAAGATATATATTTGAAATTGGTTATAGAATATGTTGATATTGAAACAATAACGCAATTGGATAGAAATAAAAATATCAGCAACTACCTTTCTAAAAAGACTGATTTTCTTGAAATTTTTGCTGATGAATCAAAAATCAGAAAAGTGATTAAAATGTTGAATATCAAATTTCAAGATTTAATTATTCCAAAAGTGGAAAATAAATTGTTCAATTTTATATACGAAAACGGTCTCTATGAGATAAACCGGAAAATGATTGAAATCATTATTGGCACTTTATCATCTGAAAATTTCGATGCCATTAACACTGCTAACTATACTACCATAAAAGCATCTGGCCTTAAACATTTAATTAAATATGTCGAGGATAATTTTGACATATATATTGAAGACGTATTTTTGACTATTCCTGAAAATACCCAAGAATCTGAAGATTTTATTACCGAGTTGCTCTGTAGGGAAGAAGAAATAATAAGCCTTGAAAATAGAAAGAAAATTATAACCAAACAAATTACTCCAATAACAAATCTTTCAAGTATAGAGGAAATGGAGCATAGTTTGATTGAATTTATTGTCGAGAAATCGAAAATGGCGGCATCATGGGAAAATGTTATTTGCTATTATGAACTGAAAGATGAAGTTATTGACAATATTTTAATATCATTTTTTAATCAAGAAAAAAATCACAAAGAACTTTCTAAGGCGAAATTAAGCACTAATTCAAAGAAGTCTGACGAAGTTATAAAAAAAATATCATCGGCATTAATATTATGCCTTGAAATATCAGACCATGTTTTTGGGTTTCTTATGAAAAGTATCCCATACTCATATAACAGATTGGCTTTTGAAAATTTATCCAATGGCAAAGTTAATTGGATGATAACAAACCATTTCTTAAACTTAACTATAGATAACTTTAATTTATTGAACGAACATTTCAATGGAAAACATATTGATTTGCTAAAACAATATCCACATGAGTTTATTGAAAAACAAGCAGAATATAGTTTGAATGGAAATGATGTGTTAGCACTTTTAAACTCATCAACATTCAATCAACAACAAAAAATATCTATTATAAAAAACACAGATGGCGATATAATAATTGATAACAAAAACCTAAGCAATCTCATCTGTGATATTTTAGCAGAACGAGAGAAAATAGAATTGGATTTTGACTTATTAAAAAGCCTCATACAATACGGTCAAAAATTAGGTAATAAGTTAAAATTATTCATTTTTCATTTTGATTCATTAGATAATAACCAAATAACTAGGGCAAACGCACGAAATTTGTAACTTTGCAGGATGAAAAACGTATATAGCTATTTATCAGAAATAGAAGATTTTCGGATAGAGAAGAAATGCCTTCACAAGCTGTCAGACATATTG
>JAIROC010000002.1 GCA_031257735.1 Bacteroidales bacterium
CGACTGTTGTGGGGCGCAATGGAACATCCTCTGGCAAAAGTAATGAGAATTGGTATGTCCAAGTAGAGTTATGAGTTATAAGTTATGAGTTATGGGTTAGGCTGACGCAAACAAAATAACTTTCGTTCGGACGAGGTTCTACTTCGTTCGGATTATCCCCGCAATGACGGTATTATGCCGACCTTATAAACAGACACTAATTACATTTGCTATTTGCGACAGATTGCTTGATTACGCCCTTTCAGGGCTTAGTTTTTAGCGCATTACGTTACACAGGGCGTTGCCTTGTGCTATTGATAGCAAGGCTTTCAGCCTTGTCGGGAAAACGTTTTTTATCTGTCGTTCATCATAGCGCCTCAAAAAAATCTTTTCCTTTCTTTTTGCTTAAAAGTAAGCGCGTAATTCAATATTTCCCAGATGTTTCATTTTATAGTTTTCGCCAATTCTTCCTTCGTAGGAAAGATTTAGTTGCAGGTTTTGCCATAAAGTAGTCTGATACAGAAAAGTAAAAACCCCATTATTTCCCGGACTAAGCGCTTCCAACATTTCATAAGCTATCGAACTTGAGGCTTCTCCGTGAAATAAGATATAATAGTAACTCGCCTTTAGCAACAAATTTCCTCGCTGGGCGATGGTGTAATTAAATTCAAGACTTGCATTGTTATTGTAAGACTGTTCAACGCCCTGCTTGTTCACTTTTTGGGTGTATTTGTATATAGCCGTCAGAGTAATAGCCGTTTTGTATTGGCAGGTAAAACTGCCTTCTATGCTGTTAAAGTAGATTTGACAGTTTCTATTTTGGAGATATTCGGAGCTTCTCATTAGCCAGCCGTTCTGATATTCGCTTTTGAGGGTAAACATTTTCCGAATATTGTATCTTCCAGAGAAAACCCATGAATAGTTTTCGCTCAATTCAAATCCGTTAATGTTGAGCGTTTTGTTGTGTAAATTATTGTAGATTATGTCCACGCCCCAGAGGGCGCTTGTCTGATTAAAAGAAAAAACATTTCTGATATTATTGGAAGCAGCGATAAGCAATGTGTCTTTATTGTTCAGGGAAAAGGGGTTAATCATGCCCCATAGCGTTGCCAATGTATTTTTCAGTTGCGTTTTATAAGTGGTTAGATTTGAGAAACGAGCAACAAACTTTTTAAATCCGCTTTCATTTCTCCAGATTGCCATCGGACGAAGCATAAGACTTTGAATTAGTTGATTATTGTATGTTTTCACGTATTGATTAGATGGCAGCCATATTCGGATATAATTTGCGTGGTCTTTGTAGATGTCGATTTCAAACTCGTCCAATTCTTCCACACCATTACCGTTGTAATCGATCCATTGATAGTTTCCTTGTCCGTCTGCGACCTGCAAATAAGAGTATTCATTTTTTTGTTCCAACCCTGACCCCGCTTCATAGTAAGTTCCTGTCTGTATGACTCCTTTTAAAAACTTGCCCTGATAGTCCAAACTTGAGAGCAAGGTATTTTCTCCGACGCTGTCAAGGACGTTGAAATAGCGATAAGAGGTGTTAAATCTCAACAGATGATTGATATATTTTACAAAATCGAAATTGGCAGTCAGCGTATGCGCCATGGCATTGGCAGACAGTATTCCGTTATGGGTAACAGCTTCCAAGCGATTGGCGTATCGGATTCCATACTGATAAGAAGCGGAAAGCGCCTCCCCATTCTTGACGAAAAAAGACGCCTCATTGAAAGCAAAACTTTGCGGCATGACAGTGTCTTTAAGTAATGCATGATAAAGATTTAATTCTAATTCATTGGCAATGCCTACTTCAACATATTTGAATGTTTTGCTGAATGTTTCATTGTTTTGGATGAATAATGTTTTGTAATCGGATTGTTTGTTGTTCAGTAATTTGGTTTGAAATTGTATTTTATAGTTTTTGAGGTAAAAATCGGCAGTAACGTGATTATTGGAGGCTTGATAATGATGGAGGGGAATGAAATAGACATCAGAAGTTATGCCTGTTTTCCCTTTATCTTTGGCAGTGAATAAGAGACTTATTCCTGCGAAATGTTCCGTACTGTATCGAAGAGAATCGCTTAGGTTATAATCTCTTGCGAAATCGACATCGCGATAGTCTTCTATGTGTCGGAAGTTTGCATTTTTAACTTCATAATATCCTTTGATATTCATTTTCCAGAGCGGGTCGGGATTTTGTTTATGGAGAGGAGTTGTATTTTCTGCGATTATCTTTAGCGCGCCCCCCGTATTGTGCTGATTGTCTAGAGGGGAGAACGTGTTTTGGTCATTGTTTGACAGAGCGCTTTCCACAGAGAAAAAAGTATTTTTAAAAGGCATATAATCGACGGCTAAACTGTACATTTGAGTACGTTTGGGGGCGACGAGTAAAAGAACAGGGGCGTAATTTCCTTGCGAAATGCCATTTAAAGGCGCAACCCAAGCATATACCCGTCCATTAACAACATTTTGCGTCAGAATATAATCCCCATTTCCATAACCGACCAGCGAAAACCCAAGCCGATAGCAAGCGCTGTCCGAACTTGTACTGTAAACAAAAACACTGTCGTAATGAAGCCCGTTCACCAGGGTATCAGTCATTTTGTAGAGTACTTCATTATTTTGCCATGGAACGCTGTCGATATTGGGAATGTATGCGTTGGAAGTATTGTTGCCGATGGTAGCGAGAAAGAGTTTTTGTTCATCGGTCAAGTCGAACTGGTTAGGCTGATTCTTCATATCCTGTTCGTTGTAGAAGTTAAAACGAAGCGCAGCCTTCTCTCGATGGATTTCCGTATTGAAATGAAGAATGGAACGGGCGTACGTTCTGTCGGAATATTCAAATTCAACAAGAATACGTTTATCTTTGGTAATCATCTGTCTGGATGTAAAGGTAATTTCTCCCGAATTGTAATTGATCACATAGTCGGCGTCTTCCCCCCGTTTGAGCAAGACCGAATTGATATAGACGCGTTCACTTCCCGCCAGTACCATGATATAAGTTTCTCCATTTGCGCCCCTCAGTTGATAGGGACCCTGTACGCTTTCAATCGGCGTGACTGTCTGACGCTGAAAGTTTCCTTTTGCCATAGAGCCGCTTAGTCCTATTTTGTAGAAGGTAGTATCCTTTTTTTTGTCTGTATCGTGAAAAGCGACAGCGCCCTGTAATCCCTGTCCCTGCCTTGTGAAGCGCATAAAGTAGGCGTTTGTTGATTTTGTTTCAATATCGCCAGCAAGGACAGTCGCCATATTTTTATATTTGAGCATGATGTAAATTTTATCAAACTCTTTTAATTGCGCAGTATTTCCTTCAGGTTGAATGGGGATATTTTGGTCTGTAATGCTTGCAGAGATTTCTATATTTTCGTCGAGTTTGCCTGATAATTGGAGATTAAGGTTAGAGTTTACGACCATACTTTGTGCATTGCCTACGGATATCCCCCGCGAAATACTTCCGTAAGTGTTCAGGTTTGCATCGGAGAATAAAGTCTCTATCGGCGAAATCGGTTCAGCGACCGAAAAGGGATTAACAGGGTCGTAGAGACGTTTTTCTATGATGGACAAAGATTTATTTTTGACTTCTTTGTTCAGTCTATAGGGATAGCTTCTGAAAAAAACGGTTACCGTTCGTCCCCGTACGTCGGGATTTTGAATAATAAGTCGCCCGTTGATATGGTCTGTCAGATAATCTTTTTCATCCATGCCGTTTACAGAAACACTACCCCACACCAACGATAGCGTATCCACTACAATCGTATCCGCAAGGATTGTATATTGCCTGACGCTACGCTTGGATTGCCCCCTTACACAGCTAATCGTTGTCATAAGTATAATAAAGAAGAGAAAAGCGATTCTGGGTTTCAAGACTGTAAATTTAATTTATGGATATGAAACAGTTTTATCTATCCGTTTTCGTTTGTCCCAAATACATTGATGACAGATCTGTTTTTACTTATATTGAGAAAAGTGAAAAGCATCAGACCGAATGCCCAAAAAGAAGAACCTCCATAGCTGATGAAAGGCAATGGAATGCCAATGACGGGCATTAATCCGATAGTCATCCCGATGTTAATCATGATATGCGCAAAAAAAATAGAAGCAATACAATAACCATAGCTCCGTACAAAAGTATCTTTGCACTTTTCCGCAAGGAAGATAATCCTCCAAATAAAGAATATGTAAAGTAGTATTATAGATAAGGTACCGATAAAACCATGTTCTTCCCCTATCGTACAAAAAATAAAGTCGGTAGATTGTTCAGGGATGAAGTTCAATTGTGTTTGTGTACTTTCCCCAACGCCTTTCCCCGTCAATCCCCCCGAACCGATGGCTATCATGGATTGATTTACATTGTAACCTATTCCTTTGGGATCGTCTATTTTCCCAAAGACAAGTTCGATACGTTTACGTTGATGTTCCTGTAATATTTTGTGATAAAACGTATCAACGGAAAATATATAACCTATCGCTAAGAGATATATAAGTATTATGGTTAAAAGATTTTGTTTCTTTCTGCGGAAAGACAGTATGAGAATAAACAGGAACAAAATAGATAAGACAATAAGAATCAGCCATTGCGAAAAGTAGACTAATAAAACAAACAAAAGAATAGCGACAAATCCAACAGTCAATATCCAAGCGGGCAATCCCTCTCTGTATAAGGCAAAGATCAGAAACAAAAAGGGAATAGCCGAACCAGTATCGTTTTGTAACAATATCAAACAGACAGGGATACAAATAATAATAGCGGCTATCAGTATATATTTTTTTTGCCTTAGATTACAGTGGCGAAGAGATAGAAAACGAGATAATAAGAGACAAGTTCCATATTTGGCAAATTCAGCAGGCTGTATGCCAAATCCGCCAATTCCCAACCATGACTTTGCGCCCGAGTGTTCTTTCCCAATAAGAAAGACCAATAAAATCAATAAAATGAAAAACAGATAAAAATATGTGGCGACATTATAATAAAATCGTTTATGGATAACAAGAGCAAATAATCCGATAAAACATAAGGAGGCAATCCATATTAACTGCATGCCATAGCTCGACTTGAAAACAAAATTGTCAAAATGATATTCGGTAAAAAGAATACTGATCCATCCACAGATAGTCAGTAAAGCAAATAAGAGAATTAGTATCAAGTCAGGTTTATTTTTCATGCGGTTACTAATAATAATTGATTTTACCTGTCATAATTGTAGTTTCCAGGTCTTTTCTAAGGACTGTATCATTTAGATAACGTTCCATCATCAGGCTTGCGATAGGCGCAGCCCAAGTTGCGCCAAAGCCACCATTTTCAACGATGATGGAAATAGCAATTTTAGGATTATCCACAGGAGCAAAACATACCAAAAGAGAGTGGTCTTTTCTGGGAGGATTTTCTGCTGTTCCTGTCTTTGCCGCCACACGAATGCCCGGCACGGACGCTCGACGCGCTGTCCCTGCCCAAGTTGCACGTTCCATGCCTTCAATAACGGTCTCAAAATATTTGGGTTCTATATCGACGACTCTTTTGGCAAATCTGTCGTTCAAGGTATCTCGATGACCGATAGCGCGAATTAGATGGGGGGGATAATAATATCCTTTATTGGCGATAATTGCAACCAAGTTTGCTAATTGAACAGGCGTTGCACATATTTCACCTTGACCGATGGAGATGGAGATGATAGAAGTAGCCTTCCAACGTTCTTTTCCGTATACTTTATCGTAGTAATTTGCGGAAGGGATAATTCCTTTAATTTCGTAAGGCAAATCACTGTTAAACTTTTGCCCAAATCCCAGCTTTAGAATACGGTCATACCAATCTTCGTATGCTTCTCGTGTTGATGTGTAAAGTTTCCGATTTTCCAGCATGGATTTCAGTCCGCGACAATACCAGGCATTACACGAATGTTGAACCGACCCCGAAACATTCAAAGGCGAAGGATGCGCATGACATCCCAATACTCGATTTCCGTAAGCAAACCCCATTTGACAACTGTACAAAGTATATTCATCAACAATTCCTGCCTGCTGAAAAACGAGAGCATTAGCGAGTTTAAAAGTCGATCCCGGCGGATACATTGCATTTAGCGCCCGATTAAATAGTGGTTTGTTTATAGAGTCATTTTGCAGTTCCCTGTAATTTTTTCCACGGTCTTTTCCCACCAGCAGGGAGGGATCATAAGAGGGACTTGTTACCAGACATAATATCTCACCTGTAGATGGTTCTATAGCAACGATACTGCCTCGTTTACCCTGCATGAGCAATTCCCCATATTCCTGTAAGGCTTTATCGATAGACGCCCATAGATTTTGACCGGGAACGGCATCGATATCAAATTCACCATTGGCGTAAGCGCCTTTTTCACGTCCTAAATTATCGACAAGGACAATACGTTGTCCTTTTTTTCCTCTCAATTCCTGTTCGTACGATCGTTCTATGCCGCTTCGCCCTGTGTAATCTCCCATGGCGTAATAGGGATCTTCATCCATATCATGATAATTAACTTCGGCAATATATCCTAGTGAATGGGCAGCCGCTTGGGTATAATAAGTTCTGATGGTACGGGGATAAATATAAAAGCCCTTAAAGTTATGTAAACGTTCTGTCAGAAAGGCGTACATTTGTGGAGATAGTCGCTTTTCGAACAGGGATGGGATATAGATCGAATACTTGCGCGCTTTACTTAAACGTCTATTAAACTCTGCAGTATCAATGTTTAAAATATTACACAGTCCAAGTGTATCTAAGGAGCGAATATTACGCGGCACAACCATCAAATCGTATGACACTTCATTATCTACCAATTTTACTCCGTTTCTATCGAAGATCAATCCGCGAGGAGGGACGTCAATCTCATGACGAAAGGCATTGATATGGGCATCTGTTTTCCATCTTTCGTCGAGTATTTGTAAAAAGAACAGACGAATGATATATACTACAGCTACCGAACCAAAAACAAATAAGATAACTTTTTTACGTCTATTGTAGAAAGACCTGTTTACCATGCAATCTAATAATCCCTGTTTACTAATTGACGTATAAAATCGAGTAACGTCTGTTTGGATGATGCTTGTACGTTTATTTGTTGTAGACAACAAATTGCCTCATCATAATACTGATTTATCAATTTGCAGGCGTGTTCTTTGATTTTATACTTATCGTAAATAACTTTCACCTTGTAGAATTTCTCTTCTCTGTCGAAGTCTAAAGATGAGAAATAGTAACGTAATTGTTGCAGGTCGTCATTTTGAGCCAAGTTCATTGCTTTTAAAGACATGTAGGTTTTTTTATTTTCCACGATATCTCCGCCTGTACTTTTCCCAAACTTATTTACATCCGCGTATACGTCCAATAAATCATCCTGTATTTGAAATGCCAAACCTGTCTTTATGCCGAAATCGTAGATCAATTGCTGTTCCTGTTCGGTAGCGTCAGACAGTATAGCGCCTGCTTTCAAACAGGCTGCCAGCATAATTGCTGTTTTCAAGCGTATCATGGAGATATATTGTTCGATAGTAACTATTTCTTCGCTTTCAAAATCCAAGTCTAACTGTTGTCCCTCACAGATGCCAATAGCTGTCTGGGTCAGGAGGGAGAGCAGGGAACAGATTCCTTTACCTTGATAATTAAGAAGGCATTGGTATGCTTTTGCGAATAACGTATCCCCAGAAAGGATGGCAATATTCGTATTCCATTTTTTGTACACGGTTTCTTTTCCTCTCCGTAGAGGAGCATTATCCATGATGTCATCGTGTATCAATGTGAAATTATGTAACAATTCGAAAGCAATAGCGGGATAGATTGCCTGTTTTGTATCTCCTCCGAACAGATTTGCCGACAATAAACATAATTGCGGACGGATTCTTTTTCCCCCCTGATTAAGAGTATAATGTATTGGAGCATACAAGTTATGGGGACTCAAATTCAATTCAAGTTCATGTATATATTTTTCTATAATGTTCAGATTATCCTTCATCGTCTTTTAAACACATAAAAAAAAGGCTATTTCAACAAACAGCCTTTTTTTATTTACTTTCTTAGTACAGTGTAAATGTGATAGGCATCTGGTATTGTACACGGACTGCCTTACCTCTTTGTTTACCTGCTTTCCATTTAGGCATTAACTTAGCTACTCTTAGCGCTTCTTCGTCCAAAGAAGGCGCTCTACCTCTAAGTACTTTAAAGTTAGTTAAACGTCCATCGGGTTCTACCACAAAACCTATTTGAACACGACCTTCCAAACCTGTTTCACGCGCAATGCGTGGATATTCCAAATTATCTTTTAGAAACTTTTGACGTGCTTCATCGCCTCCCGGAAATTCAGGCAATTCTTCAACAACCGTGAAGATTTCAGCTTCCTTTACTTCTTCTTCTCTTGTATCCTCTACGTATACAACTTCCTCTACTTCCAATTGTTCATCTGATTCTGCATCAATTGTAAAATCTTCCACACTCGTAACGTCAGAGACTATTTCTATGATTGTTTGACTCATTTGTTGTGGAGGGGGAGGGGGTAATTCTTTGGGTTGTTCTGTCTGAATAACTTTTTCTTCTTCTACAAGTTGAGCAGCGCTGGCAAACATTATCTCTGATTTTTCTCTTGAGCCTACCAGCTCAAATGCCGCATAAACTAATAAAAGCGCTATAACAAGTCCTATTAAGAAAAATGACACCTTTTCTCGTTCTAAATCTGCTTTGATTGATTTTTTAAGTTCCATAACCGTAGCTTTATTTTTATTATCTATTTGTTTTTACAGTAATTTGTCTGCAAAGATAACATTAATTTTAATATGATTATTGTCTTTGTGTAAAAAAAAATGCAATTGAATATTATTCTCCGCCTTATCATACAGATATAGTGATTGATTTTTAGTTGAATAATAGCGTAGATGCAATAAATGCGGCTATTCGTTTTCGAAATAATCTTCGTCGTTGGCGCCAAGTTGGATGTATTCGGCAATAAGTTTGGAGAGTTCGCTATTCAGTTTTGTTTCGTCTCTCAACCATTCGTAATCCCCCCTGTGCAGATCGCAGTTCATTTGCAGGATAGATTCGCATCCGGCATCAATGAAGAGTTTTCTAATTTGGTAGTTTGTCGCAATATCCGAGTTGATAAGTGTTTTGAGGTCATCGATTGCGAGGAATGCCATGTCCTCCTTCTGCAAACCTGTGAGTTCGGCGAGTTTCCGTCCTTCGGGGGTACTGCTGTGAGTGATAAGGAGGAAAGTAAGGATTACAAATATTCCGTCAATCAGTCTGCCGACGAAATATCCTATTTTAATATCGTTGTCGTAACATTCGACAAGATACTTGTCTTTTTCTTTAATAATCCTGTTTTTGTTGGTAAAAGTCTTGTGTATTAACGATGGAACATTGCCCGGCATAATGTAGCAAGCTCTCTGTATGGTACGGTCGACGGCATGCTGTTGGATATATATGGGAATCTTTTTTGAGCCGGAAGGATCTTTGACATGCAGGCGTTTCAGCGGGACGGTGGTCGGCTGAAGTGAGGACACATTTTTATTGTGCCGTATTTCGCCTGTTTGTATCACTGGACGGCGGTCGCCGTGTATATTGACATAACGAATATCTAACAACCATGTACCCAGCGTGATTATTTGATAATACGGACCATATATATTCTTTCCTCTTGAGGATTGATATGATTCGTATGTAAAAGTGTACAAACTGCGCTTACTCAGATCGCAGTATGCGTAACATGCGTTGTATATAATATTTACAGTCATTTTGATGTAATTTACATACCTGTCGTCCGTCTTTTCGCAGAAGTTGTCGAATTTTTCTTTTCCTTTAAAGATGCTTGTTGGCGACAACAGAACGGTTGCAAGAGGTAAAAGTATCTGGTAATAATCAACAAGATTAACCTGACCATTGATGCCCTGAATCATCAGGTCAATATATTTGTTTTTCATCTCCTGTTCTATGTGACTGTACATTATCTTGACGAAGCGTTTAGTGATTTTCGCGTCTTTGACAATCTTGAACTTAAGTGTAACCCCACGCATGTCGTAAATGGTGTTTGACATGTAATCCGGCAACAGCTCAAACAATGATTCGCCATTCCCTATTATTGAGCAGAATGCGCGTAATCGTTCCATATACTGTTTCTTATGCTGTGCGGCATACATTTTTTGCTGTGCCTGCAAATTTGCTTTTTTCTTCTTTTTAGTCATCTTTATTTGTTCTGTTCTAAATATTTACATCAAATATCATCATTTAAAATCGAATGCAAAGATAGCATGAATTTTTCAATTTCAACACTCCTGACCTGATAAATTACTACCATTCAATAGAAGTTATGAGTTATGGGTTATGAGTTATTTGTTTGTGGTTGTGTAGGGGAAAGGTCTGTTTACCCCTCATTTTCACTGTTCAATTATCAATTAAAAAGAAAGGGCTACCCATTACTGAGTAGCCCAAGCTGAAAAGGCATAACCAATTTAAACAACAATAATGATGAGTTATGAGTCATGAGTTATTTTAGATTGACAACTCATAACTCATAACCCATAACTCTTTTAGTTATTAATTATTAATTGCTTCACGCGTTTTTGTCCTTTATATTCCATCGAATAGAAGTAGACGCCAGAAGAGAATATACTTGTGTTTAGTTCGAGACTCTGTTTACCACGCACTGCATCTATTGTTTTTGAATACAATAACTGTCCGCTGAGACTGTGTAGATAGAATGTTACTTTTCCTGTTTAGGGTATGCTGTAGTCTAGGCGGGTGGTATTTGTAGCTGGATTGGGGATGTTTTGTCCTAAGGTGAAAGTATTGATTTCTTCGACAGCATTTATGCCTACACTTTCCGTATGACGTTCTCTTTTTAGCGTATCATCTTCGGGATAAATATCCATATTGTTCAGATAAACACGTATATAATACACCGTATCATCTGGAACATTATACGGTTCTGTAAAGGTAAACTGATAAGTCGAATCTGCTTCAAATCGGGGAATTGTACCCATACGACTGTATAACATGACGCCATCTTTATCTTCTATCAATGCCATGATGGTTACATTGGAGAAACTCTTGATGTCGCTTTCATTTCTTACCGAAACTATTATCTGCTCTGTCGTATTCGGCACATCTTTGCTGTTTGCGGACGGATTAACGAGTTCTGTTATGGTTAAATTATCCAAATCCGTACATTCGGATGCCGCATGACTTGTATCTATTAATATGTATCCATTGCAGTCTACATAAGCGGTTACCTTTACAGCATAAAGGACTTCTTTCGGAACAATATATACACTTTTAAATCTATAGTCAAGCGTATCGCCTTGGGACAGATTTATTGTATTGTTTTCTTTTAGCGTTTGCGGATTATCTCCGATTATGTTCAATAACAATTCTATATTGGGAAGATCAATATTACCGGAGTTTATCAGTATTAGTTCCTGTTGTACTTCTACGCCTGTTTTAAAACAATTTTTACCTCCCGTTGATGATTTTACAGTTATGGATAATTCAGGACGAATATCTACAGTGTAATATGCGGTATCGTTTCCTGAAATTTTATCCACAGCGGAAGTCAGATAAACCTTAATAGGATAATTTCCTGCAGGCAAATCGGGGACAGCAATATGAATGCTATCTGAGGAATTACCTTCCATTTTCTTGTGCAGAGGAATGGGAGCTAATGATGGATAATTGGGTATCTCAACCGCCAAACTTGTCGATGACTGAGATAAGTCTATGGTTTGATTGGTTTTTGTAGAGAGGATTACCTCCAATTCAGCAGTTTTTAAATCACAGACAGATTGAAGAGGTACTGTTATTTTTGACAGCGCTAAATCCTGTTGAGAATTGATAACAATACGGTCTATATACTGTGAGCCAATACCAGAAGACATTCGCATGGCTTCAAACAGAATTTGAATACATTGTCCGTTTATATAAGGCGTTAAATCAACTCTATGGCAATACCAGCCATAAACACTATTCTGCTTGAGTACGGATAACAAAGGTTTATACGTAGTACCTCCATCTGTGCTAATACGAACGTCCATATAATCTTCCGATTTTATGGTATCATGAAAATACCAAAACTCAAGTGTTGGCAGTACCGTTTCCCTTAATTCCAATTGACGGGTAGATAAATACGACATAGCTCCCTTATTGCCGGTAAATGCTAACATGCCTGAACCAAATGCAGGTTTCACTGCTGTATCCGAGCCTGTGCCTTGCGGAACAATCGTCCATGTTGCAGGAGAATTGACAGCTCGTGTAATAAATTCCATTGGTAAATCATTACTGAAATCTTCGTCTATTGGCAAGCCAAGTTTTCCTGAAATGTAGGTGGAAACAAGCGTATTGTCGTATATAATATTGTCGGTAGGACTTTCTAACCATACTTTCAATTCATATCTTCCCGGATATATTACCGATAATGCAGACATTAATTCAATAGTATCTACTTCTCCCGAAGCAAGTTT
>JAIROC010000003.1 GCA_031257735.1 Bacteroidales bacterium
TTTTTTTTTTAACTTTTTTTTTTTTTTTTTGTTTCGTGCCTCCAAACTCTTTATATTGTCGCGTTGGTTTGGGGGGTGGGGTGGGGAGTGGGGAGAGATGGATTAGGAAAAAGAAGAGATGGTGAAAAAACATAAAAAGCGAGATTTCGGATTGCACCCCATATAAGCATGTCCTCTGTTCATTTCAAAAAATTTGTTTACCTTTGTAACGAATTTTAATATTTTATGACAGACTAAAAATGAATGATCGTATTATGAAAAAAATTATATACATATTGTGTGTTTCTGTGTGTTTGAGAATGTTTACCGCATGTAACAATAATAACATAGACAGGATTCTCGACACTGCTGAAAACATTGCCGACAGCCGACCCGACAGCGCTTTGATGCTGCTCAATCCAATTGTCGATCCATTGAGCCTGACTAAAGATCAGTATGCCCGACATGCAATAATCTCGCTGTATGCAAAGCATTTGACAAATGAAAACATGCCGGCGGATACTTCGATGATTTATACGAAAAAGTATTTAAAACGAAATAATTTTAAATGTATAGTTTTACGAGAACTGTATCTGGGAAACGTTTATCTGAAGCAAAAAGAATATGACAAGGCTTTGGAATCGTATGTTACTGCCGAAGCTGCTGCCATACAATTGAAAGATGATGACTTAATCGGCAGGATTCATTACCATACAGGTGAAATTCTTTACCATCAACGATTTTATGATAAAGCCATTAACCGGTTTAACCTCTCGCTGGAGTATCTTAATAAATCTTCGCACAATTATAAAAGAATAATAAGCGTATATAACATTCTTGGCAACAGTTTTCTGATTAAAAAGACGAAAGACAAGGCTATGGAATATTACAACAAAGCCCTTGAACTGGCTGAAACTAACACAGATTACACTTGCCTGGCAATAGTAAAACAAAATCTGGCTATGGTTTATACTGTGTTAAACCAGCCGAATACAGCAAAACAACATTTGTTACAGGCTTTAGAACTCCATTCGGATATACAGGATAAAATCTATTTAAGTCTCGGTAAGATGTACGAACAAAAGGGTGATAAAGATTCTGCAATATATTACGCAAAGTTGGTGGTGAAACTTTTAGAAATGAAAAAAGATACTTCGGCTCTGGTTAGCAATTACAGATTGTTATCAAATCTGGAGGAAAGCAGAGGAAACCATGAGAAAGCCATACAATATTCCAATCAATATAAATCCTGCCTGTTAAAAATAGAAAAAGAAAACTATCAATATAAAATACAGGAAGCAGAAAAAAAACATGAACAGAAATCGTTCGAATACAAATTGTCTATGAAACAAAAATACAAGTTCGCTATCTTATCTTTTGTTATTGTATTATCTTTTGTCGTGTCCTTTTCATTACGGAAAATTTCACTCCAAAAAACTTCACTCCGGAAAAAAGATACGGAAACAAGTAAATTGCAAGATGAATTGGCTGAGACAACAAGGCTATCGAATGAAAAAAGCATAGAGTTGTCGGAAACTCAAAAGAATTGGGATGAAACAGGCAAAACATTGACGGAAACGAAGAAGCAATTGAATGAAAAAAAGGAAAAGTTGGCAGAAACGGAGGCTGAATTAAACAAAAACAAGGGGGAATTGCTCAAAGCAGAACGTATTGCGACCAATATACAGAACAAACTGAGTGAAACCGAAAAAAGAAAGACAATATATTCAGACCTTCTGGAAAAAACTTACAAATATATAGCCGACAAGATATATGATTTAACAGTAAGAATAGAAATAAATGAAAAAACAGCCGAATCGGAAGATAGTGTAAAATATTTAAAAGAATTTGAACAAAATTTGAAATCTATACTCTCCAAAAATGATACTGAATGGAAAATCATTAAGACAATATTCAAAAGTTCTTTTGATAAAATTAGCAGTAAATATCCGAAACTTACGACTCCGGAATTTAAAATAGCCTGTCTTGTCTATGTCGGTTTCGATAATCGTTTAATATCTTTCATATTAAATTTAGAAACAAGTTCCATTTCTCATCATTGCACGAGTATTCGAGCCAAAATGAAAATAGAACCCGGTGGCAATATTCAAGAATTTATCACTCGATTTTTGATAAAAGACGCCGAAAAAGAATAGAATGGAATAAAAAATTTTGACAAATTTTCTGTATAGTTTTTGTATAACTTTTATTTTAAAAATACTAATATCAATTAATTATAAAATGGAACACTTGTATATGCCGGTTTTGGACATTTGCATATTCTTGATGGAGCATATATCTTTGCCCCCGAAATTTTTAATAAAAATGTATTATGAAATTTATAAAATTGACATCGGGAATTTTGGCGGCAGGTATAATCGTTACCGCAACAACCATGAATCTGCGTTTAAATACGCAAAAGAGTACAAATCCGCTTTTGTCGTCCGGCATCGAAGCGCTGACATTCGAATATTCAGAAGAGGAAGATGAGATTGATATGCATGGCACATTATCATTAGTGCCATTTAGATCATCATCCCAACCCTTTCAGGCGACCAAGTATGCTTCGTACATTAGGGTGAATTATTTAGCTAATCTGACTAATATCACCGTGCAAGTTGTGAAAGCATCGGGACAGACTGTGTATTCTAACACTGTCAACACTGTAACAGGAGGACAACTGTATATCAGCCTCTCAGGTTTGTCTTCGGGAGATTATACTCTCGTGTTTACGGCGCCTAATGGAAATTCTGTTTATGGTGATTTTGAAATATGAGTACAGGCAAAATTTATAGACAACAAAAAATGAAGATTTTGGACTACATATTAAAGGTTTTGTCGCTTTGTTCGGATTTTCCGGCGCTTTGCGTATTTGTCTTTGTGCGTGGTTGCAGTTATCCTCAGTTAAGTTGTTTGACAGATGTTTTTGCTTGTATAACTTTAAAACCGCCAACTGTCTGGCAACTGAGGAAATACCGTTTAAGGCGCAGGCGCCGGTTACTGCTTTCTTCTCGAAAGGCGCAAGAACATATATAAAAAAGACCATCCGGTTTTTGTCTTGACCGGAAAAGGTTGTTCAGAGAAGGTAAAAAGAAGCAGTAACACTGAGAATCTTTTCCTCATTTTGGAAATGTTTTCAGGCAGGAGAAAAGACATGGAAAAACGTATATCCTTCTTGTCGGATGTTTTTTCAATGCAGAAATGGAATATAGCAACCGTTTCTTTCACGACATGTTTGACAAGTTTGGGAAACTTGCCAATGCTTCTAATAAAAAATCCCTGCTGTAATGCGTACGATTGCAGCCACAAACGGAAGCAACTGAACTTGGACAGTAAGACTATCAAGTTTACGGACAAGGTGACGAATGATTTAATATCACATTAAATGGACTTCATATAAAAAATAAAAACTTGATGTCCATGTAAAATGTAATTTATAAATATGAAGACAATACAAAAAATGTTTCTTGCGGTAACTGTAACTATCGTTGTATTAGTAAGTGGGTGGAATTTCATCCAAAACAATAGAAATAATGATACTCCGTTGTATATTACAATAAAGAATAAGGAAGCGCTGACTCTTGAAGTCGGAAATGTACCTTGGTACGACTTCTTTAATAATTATAAGGGACAGCCTCAATTTATTCCGGTAAACACAACCACTTGTACCGGTGGTACTGTTACTTATCAGGGCGTTACATTATCTATATCAAGTTGTACACAATATACAACTGTAATATATACTCCATGCTTTGATGGGGGAGATAAAGATGAATGTACCGACGATATAATACAACACATATAGGTTAAATTTATAAAGGTTTGTGCGATGTATCATCGCCAAACCTTTTTTATTTTCAGGAAAATAATGAAAAAAAAGATATTACTAATTTGTTTTATTACAGGCATTTGTTCCTGTAGATATACTGCGCCAAATCAATTTTGGATAGAGGATATTTTAAACTCGAAGACAGACAGTACAATTACATTCAATGTACTTTCTAATGTGGTCGATGAATATCCGTTAAGCAAACTGATTGATTC
>JAIROC010000069.1 GCA_031257735.1 Bacteroidales bacterium
GCTTCAATTAATAATGCAATTAAATCAGTATATGAAATAGCTTTTGTGCTATCATACATGGTTTTTACAACTTCAGGAACAATTAATTCAACTTCTTGCGCAATAAGCCCTATTCGATATTCTTCATTTATTTTAGAGAAAATATCTTTTTCCCCTTCTCCAATAGCGTCACTATACTGATATTTAACTCCATTTAATTTCTTCACCATATTTAAAGCACCATTAATTGGTTCTACATTTTTTTTCAATGCAATATCTGAACCAAAATATTCTCCTTTCATAGTCCAAAGGTATCCTTCTCCGCAAACATAAAAGACATCTTTACCGTAATAATTACTATATAAATGATATGCACATGCGCTTTTAGTATATACTTTAGTCCAATTTGCTCTTCCCCAATCTGAAACATTATAAGCATCCACAAAAGCATCTCCCCCAACATGTAACTTATATGAAGGATTAGTTACTCCTATTCCAAAATTACCAGGGTTATTAAAATAAGTTTGCCCTTCCGAATTAATCTTTACTCTTAATACATGGTTGTTAGGCGACATTGCCGTATACATGTTAAGTTCAGAATAGAGATATCCTTCGGATGCCCCTCCTGGCTTCAAATCAAGGAAATTGTAGGTATAATTCCCAACAGGAGATCCCATTACAAGATGATGTCCCCACCACTGTAAATAACTGTAACCCCAACCTCCTATATAGCTTACTTGATCTAAGAAAACTTTACCATTAACATGCAACTTTGCTGTTGGATTAGTAGTAGCAATACCCACATTCCCACTACTATTTACTTTTATTTGTGCTTCTGCACAAAACACTGTTGCTACAAAGGCAACTATACATATAAATGCTCTATTCATACTATTAATTCTTTTATTATTACTTGCAGGCGAAATTATCATAATAGATAATACGAAATGAAAAAAAAAGACAAAAAGTTATCAACAATGAATTAAAAATAACTTCATATATTACTTTATTGATTATATGCTATTTATCTATGTATATCTTTACCATCTCCATCCTTCGTTAGCTTTTTTTGTATATTTGTATTTGAATGTAATTGTGTGAATTATAAAATCAAGAAATTGTAGTTGAGTATTTCAGATATAATTCTTATTCTTACAAACCATTAAATAATAGCATATTAAAATTTTATTCTTTTGAAAGAATGTCGCATTGACAAAGTCAAGGAAAAAAAGAAGTCAGAGAAAAAAATAGTATCAATAATGAAATTCGGAGCTCCAATAGTAGCCTCTTTCCCCATCCTTCCTGCGTCGCATAATCGCAAAATAGAAAGTAACATCAGAAAAATTTCCCGTAGGGAATGCATATCAATAGAAAATATAGTCGTCTCCAAACCAAACCTCGTAGAGGTTTATGTATTTTGTACAATTCATTATGTATTTGCTATAATGCAAATTATGAATCTCCTACGGAGATTTGTTGATGTTTTTCGTATTGTTTCTATTGATATGAATGCCCTAACGGGCAATGTATGCATGTTCCTATACGGCTATGACTCATTATATTGTTTTTGTAAGATTATCACTTTTTTTGTTTACGAGCAAAGAGAAGTTCTTATTATAAATAAAGGGGGGTAGTATTGGTGTTCTTACTTTGTAGACAGACACTAATTAATTGAACATTTATCAAAGAATGTTGTTTACATCAGAAAAATATTGTATCTTTGCACGTCAGATTAGATATGACAAATAATATAACCTTGATCGAAAATAGTAAGCGTTATTATTCCGTAGAAAGGATGGAATAGATATAAAATTGGCATTCACATGAATTTTAAAATTAATAGATTGGGAGGACGGCGTTAAGTTGTCCTCCTTTTTTTTCAGGTCTTCGTACTGTCTGTCTTTTTTCTATTGTCAATTAAATTTACTATCTTTGCACAACAAAAAATTATAAGCAGAACCATTCATTTTATTCGTTCACGAGAGTTATGATAAAGCGAGAAATAGTAGAAGATATTTTAAATACCGCTCGTATAGAGGAAGTAGTAGGAGACTTTGTTCGATTGACAAAACGCGGCGTAAATTACGTAGGAACATGTCCTTTTCATAATGAAAAAACACCATCCTTTGTGGTGAGTTCTGTCAAAGGGATGTTTAAATGTTTTGGTTGTGGAGTAGGTGGAGATTCTGTGAAATTTATCATGGAACATGAAAAGTATTCTTATTTGGAAGCGTTGCGTTACTTAGCAAACAAGTACAATATCGAACTCCATGAAGAAAAACAAACTCCCGCTCAAATAAAAGAACTCAATGAAAAAGAAACCTTATATACAATTTCTGCTTACGCAAAAGACTGCTTCTCTACAAATCTACGTGAAACAGAAGAAGGGAAAAGTTTAGGATTGACCTACTTTAAAGAACGTGGCTTTTCCATTAAGACAATCGAAAAATTCCAACTCGGATACGCCTCGCAGGAAAGAGACGCCTTTACTAAACAGGCTCTGAAAAAAGGATATTCTATCGAAAACCTCGAAAAATCAGGATTAACGATTGTCAAAGAAAATAATTACTACATCGACCGATTTCAAGGGAGAGTTATATTTCCCATTCATAATTTTTCAGGTCGTGTGATTGGATTTGGGGGAAGAATTTTATCGGCTATTCAGACAACCCATACCGCAAAATATATCAATTCACCAGAAACAGGTATTTACCATAAAAGCGACGTACTATATGGCTTGTTCGTAGCGAAAACAGCTATCAATAAAGAAGATAAATGTTTCCTAGTCGAAGGATATACCGATGTAATTTCTTTGTATCAAACGGGAATAGAAAATGTAGTCGCTTCTTCGGGAACGTCTCTCACCGTCGGACAAATTAAACTCATTCGCAGACTTACCAAAAATATTACCATTATTTACGACGGAGACAGCGCTGGTATCAAGGCTGCGTTGCGTGGAATTTCTTTGATATTGAAAGAAGAAATGAATGTTCGTGTCGTACTTTTGCCCGAAGGTGAAGACCCTGATTCTTTTGCCCGAAAGAATACAGCTGATGAGTGTCTAACTTACATAAAAGAACAGGAAGAAAGTTTTATCCAGTTTAAAACAAAACTCTTACTGAAAGATGTCGAAAACGACCCTATCAAAAAAGCACAGCTGATTAATGACATCGCTACAGACATATCGTTAATTAAGGATTTGACGATGCGTTCTATTTTCATTCAGGAATGCAGTAAACTATTGAACATTGCAGAAGACCCCCTTGTAAAGATTGTAAATAAAATCCGTGTTAAGAAGCTATACGATGATGCCCGTTCAAGAGAAAATGAACAGCCATCTGCGGAGGAAGAAAAACAAACCTTGTTGGAGGCTACTGTCTTGCCAATCATTCCTCCGATAAACCTTCCCCCGCAACCCCTAAGTCTGGAGAATGTAGAACGAGTGATTTTGAGTGTGCTGGTAAATAGAGGTGAAAAAACTGTTTGTATCTGCAATAAAGAGAATGAGCAGGAAAATGAGTTTATCATACGTTTGGATCAGTTTATCTTTGATGATTTACATAACGATAACATTATCTTTGAAAATAAACTTTATCGTAAATTCTTTGATGTCTACGCAGATGTAGCCGAAAAACAACAAAAGGATATTGCTGCTGTTTTACGCCGACACGAAAATGAAGAAATACGAAACTTATGTATGGAGTTGGAAGAAATTCCTTTGGAAGCAAGTCCTGCATGGGGAAGCGATCGAATAAAAAGTTATATTCGTTATATAGATAATGACGACAGCAAATTACTGGAAGATGTTATTCGTACACTGCAAATGTTGAAGCTAATCATATTGAAAAGAATCCGAAAGAAAAAACAGGAAGAATTAAAACAGCCTCTATCGGAAGACGATGAACTTATTCTCTTATACGAAATAAAACAATTGGATGAGAAAATCGCCGAGATAGAAAAAGTATTGGGGGTCGTCTGTAGACAGTTATAAGTATGGATATATATATAGATGTAATATTGCCATTACCTTTATGGGATTTTTTCACGTATCATGTTCCTAAGGAGTGGACGGAAAAAGTGGAAGTGGGAAAAAGAGCGCTTGTTCCTTTTGGGAAGAATAAATTTTATGCTGTTATCATTTATCAAATTCATGAAAACAAGCCAAAGGATTATACCGTGAAAGACATATTATCTATTTTGGATGAATTTCCTGTGGTCAATGAGTATCAGTTGAAGTTTTGGAAATGGATTACCGAGTATTATCTTTGTCCCTACGGAGAGGTGATGGCTGCGGCATTACCTTCTGCTTTCAAACTGACAAGCGAGACTAAAATATGGCTTCACCCTGACTTCTCAGGCGAGATATCTTCTTTGACAGAAAAAGAACTGTCTATCGTAACCGCATTGACCGAAAAAAAAGCATTATCCATTGAACAGGTTGAAAAACTGTTGAGCAAAAATTATGTTATTTCTCAGATTAAAAATTTAATTGATAAAGAAGTCATCATTGTTTACGAGGAAGTAAAAGAACGCTACACCCCCCGAAAAGAGGTTTTTCTTTTTCTCGATGAACCTTATGCTTCTGACGGAAATGCTTTGGCTGCTGTTTTGAATGAATTGGAAAAATCTACGCAAACACAATTACAGGCAGACATACTCTTATTGTTTATCTCCATTTTACAGAAAAACAAAACAACATACATCCGAAAAGCAGATTTTATCAAACAGGAACAGGTTACTGAAGCCAAGATTGCAGCGCTGGTAAAGAAAAAAATCTTATCCCTGCAAACGATGGAAGTAAGTCGATTAGAATTATTCGAACAGAAATATGCTACTTCATCCATACAGTTAAATTCATATCAACAACAAGCCCTCGATGAGATAGAGAATGCATTTCAAACGTGCGATAAAGTTCTTTTGCATGGAGTTACCGGAAGTGGAAAAACAGAATTGTACATCAACCTTATTCAAAAGACCATCAACGAAGGAAAACAGGTTTTATATCTTCTTCCAGAGATAGCTTTAACCACACAAATCATTAGCAGGCTAAGCGCTTATTTCGGAAATGATATAGGGGTTTATCATTCTCATTTCAATGACATGGAACGTATTGAAATTTGGAACAAAACCCTAAAAAATGATCAAACAGGATATAAGATAATATTAGGCGCACGTTCTTCTATTTTTTTACCATTCAGCAATCTGGGACTGATTATTGTCGATGAAGAACACGACTATTCATACAAACAGTTTGATCCAAGTCCTCGTTACAATGCGCGAGATGCAGCAGTGATACTTGCAAGTTTACATCATGCAAAGGTATGTTTTGGCACGGCAACTCCATCCATGGAAACCTATTTTAATACTCAACAGAAAAAATATGGTTTGGTCAGTCTGTATCATCGTTACGGGGGATTGCAATTGCCCAAAATTCAATTGATAGATGTTCGGAAGGAAAAATGTAAAGACCGTCTGCATTCCTATTACACGCAAACCCTATTGACGGCAATAGAAAATGCGCTTGCCGAGAAAGAACAGATTATTTTATTTCAAAACAGAAGAGGTTTTTCCTTGCATTTGGAATGTAATCAGTGCGGACATGTTCCTTCGTGTAAATACTGTGATGTTACCCTGACCTATCATAAGAAAGGACACGAACTACGTTGTCATTATTGCGGATACGCAAGGAGTGTTCCAGAAAAATGTCCTGAATGTAAGAATAAGGTTTTAGAGATGCGTGGTCTGGGAACAGAAAGAGTGGAAGAAGAGATTGAAATTTTCTTTCCACAGGCAAAAGTTGCGCGTTTGGATTATGATTCCACGCGAACAAAAAATGCGTATCAACGTATCTTATCTGACTTTGGAAATGGAAAAATAGATATTCTAGTCGGCACACAGATGGTTACCAAAGGTCTTGATTTTGATAATGTCAGTGTAGTTGGCATTCTCAATGCGGATAATATGCTTAATTATCCTGACTTTCGTTCATTGGAACGCAGTTTTCAATTGATGATGCAGGTAAGTGGAAGAGCGGGAAGAAAAAATAAACAGGGATGCGTCCTCATACAAACATACAATCCCAAACATGAAATATTTCAATACCTCCAAAATAATGATTATTACGCTTTGTTTGAAAGACTATTGAAAGAACGAAGTATATTTCACTATCCGCCATTAGTCCGACTGATTAAAATTACACTGAAACATAAGAATCAAGAGACCTTAGACAAAGCTTCAACTGCATTGGTTGAAATATTAAAGTCACGTTTAGGAAAAGCGGTATTGGGACCCGAATATCCTTTGATCACGAAAATAAAAAACTTATACCAAAAAGATATTCTCATTAAATTGTTCATCAATAAACAAATGACGGACAACAAACAATTTATTTTCTCTCAAACAAGAGAATTATATCGAAATATATCCTTCAAATCAGTCAGGATTAATATAGATGTAGACCCGTATTGATTTCTCTTTGCCAGAAAGTTGTACAAAAACGAATTGTATACAGGATAACGATTTAGCGTCTGTCTATAATTATGAATTATGAATTATGAATTATGAATTATGAATTATGACCCGAAGCGAAGCGGAGAGCAGCGTAGCTAATTAGTGTCTGTCTATAAAGTACAAATAGGGTTGTTTCAAAAGCGCTCCCCGCAACAATCAACACATCATTGCGGGCTTGACCCGCAACCCCCTGCCTTAAAACGCGTTGTCGGAGCAATGCAACCCACTGCCGTTGTAGAGACGGTGCGTGCACCGTCTCCTCTAACATAATCAAAAACATTATTTATTCTTTTTATTGCTGACGAGGAGACGGTGCACGCACCGTCTCTACAACGGCGTTATGCCGACTTTATAGACAGACACTAATTATGCTGACGCAAGAAAACCTTATTTCCAACCTTATTTTTCCCAAACAAAATAACCTTAGTAGCAATGGATTGCACCTACTCATTACAACCTTATTACCTTATTATTCATTTGCTCTTTTTTCTGTTCTTGGTATATGTCATAAATCTTCATTAATAAGGTAATAAGGTAATAAGGTTGGTGTGTGTGTGTTGTACGTTCCTGCTACTAAGGTTATTTGTTAGAAAAATAAGGTTGGAAATAAGTTTTTTTATATTCTGCTCATTCTGGAGATTAGCTCCGCTGCTCTCCGCGCCGCTTCGCTTCGGGTGCGGGTCAAGCCTGCAATGACGGTGTTGTTGGACAAGTAAACAACACTTGTTTACCTATCCATTCGTTTAGTAAAAAATAACTAGATAGGCTAGGGGTCATAACTCTTCTTCATTCTTATCTTTCTTTTGTCTTTTTTTCTCCATTTTACTGCAAAATTTTTCTGTTCAGAACCTCTTTTGAGCAAAAAAATCCCCTTGAAACTATCTTTTTTTTTGCAGCAGACAAAAAATACGCGAAAAAATCACTTTCTTTCATTCACAATGACAGTATATTAAATTGGGCGCGAAAAAAATTTATCCCCACAGAAAAAAAATCACAGAAATTTATTTTTGTAATAAAATTTATTGTACTTTTGTAGCGTTGTTCTGGAAAGTGAGAATGACGTAAAAAAATAGAATTATATGTTATCAGTAGATACAAAAAACACCTGCAAAAATAGTCGAATGTCCTTTCAAATGTCCCTTCAGACACCGATTTTATCGGAAGAGAGAACTATGTCTGTATCTACTTTTGCTGCTGATTATGGGAATATTGCAATAAGCACGGGAGCCTCGCGCACGCGACCTCTTCTCTGCCCCCGAGAATCAGGCGGTTACGTTTTCTATACCTGTAGAAAAATATTATTTTCCTGTTACTTTATCAAGCAGGATTGTATTCTCGTTTACAGGTTTGTGGACGGAAAACAAAAATATTTCTTTAGACTTTTCAACAGTAAAAACCTTTTCTTACATTATATATATAAAGGTAGAAACATTCGATTTTCATACCTCTATACGGTGGGTAAAACAGAACATTATTATATACCCCAAAAAAACGAATACCGCATATATAAAAATGATAGCGTTATTCACTCAAATAAGGGAATTACTCACTCAAATGACAGAGTTACTTACTCAAATAATGGAGTTATTCTCTCAAATAACGGAGTTACTCACTCAAATAACAGAATTACTCACTCAAATGACAGAATTATCTATTCAAATGACAAAATTATTCGTTCAAATGACAGAGTTACCCACTCAAATAACAGAGTTACCCACTCAAATAATGACGGCTCACATAAAAATAATGACGTATAAAATAAAAAATAATGATGACAAGGATAAAAATAATGACGGACAAAATAAAAATAATAGCGGACAAAATAAAAATAATGACGGTACATATAAAAATGGCGATGATACACATAAAATAATAGCGTACCACAAAGAAATAATTGCAAGAAATAAAATAAATAATTTACTAATTAATATTATATAATATGAATGGAAAAATAATAGCAGTGAAACTGCATAGTATGGGAAACAGTATTAAGGGCGCTTTGAGCAATCCCGAAATACTAAAAAGAATGGAGGTTTATGGCTATCCAATAGAACGGATTATAGAAGGGGAAGGCTTATGGAGTAAAGCCAATGAGTTAATGGTACTACAGGTAAATGAGTATGGCAACCAATATGCAATAAGCGATGAAATGGAAAAAATTTTAGACGAAACATACGCTCAATATATGGTTGTAGTAAAAATATCACGGATAGTTTTAAAAAAACGTCCCGATATGCTTACCCGTTTGGGTGTTACAGGAAAACGTCCCCGCAGTCTATCGGGATGGTTGCGAAGTGGACGTATCCTTTATA
>JAIROC010000123.1 GCA_031257735.1 Bacteroidales bacterium
GAGACAAACAACATTTTAAACACTTAACCGTTTAATAGTACAAACATAAAAAATATGGTGAATAGAGAAAAAGTTGTATTAGTTGGTTTGATACGTGCGGATCAAAATGCGGAAAAGACACACGAGTATTTGGACGAACTGTCTTTTTTGGCGGAGACGGCAGGAGGAGAAGAAATAAAACGGTTTGTTCAATCGCTTCCGCATCCTGATCCACGCACTTACGTCGGAACAGGAAAATTGAATGAAGTAGCGGAATTTGTTCAAGAACATGAAGTGGAAACTGTAATTTTTGACGATGAATTAACCGCTTCCCAAATCCGTAACATAGAACGCACCATCGCAAATTGTAAGATTATCGACAGAACACGATTGATCTTAGATATTTTTTCTTCACACGCCCAAACAGCACATGCAAAAATACAGGTAGAATTAGCGCAGTATGAATACCTTTTGCCGCGATTGACAAGAATGTGGACGCACTTGGAAAAACAACGGGGAGGCATAGGCATGAGAGGTCCCGGCGAGAAAGAAATAGAAACGGATAGACGAATTGTTCGTAAACGAATGAGCCTGTTAAAAGAACGTTTAAAGATAATCGATAACCAAAAAGCTACTCAACGCAGTAATCGTGGGGCTTTTGTTCGGGTGGCTTTGGTGGGTTATACAAACGTTGGAAAGTCTACCCTAATGAACCTCTTAAGCAAGTCGGAAACACTTACCGAAAATAAATTGTTTGCTACGCTGGATACAACTGTCCGTAAGGTTGTATTGAAAAATCTTCCGTTTTTGCTTTCTGATACAGTTGGATTTATCCGCAAATTGCCGCATGGTTTGATAGAATCGTTTAAGTCTACGCTGGATGAAGTACGGGAAACACATTTATTGATTCACGTTGTGGATGTCAGTCATGCTAATTTTGAAGAGCAAATTCAAGTGGTAGAACAGACATTGTTGGAAATAGGAGTGGTTAATAAACCCATGATATTAGTCTTTAATAAGATAGACAACTATACCTGGATAGAAAAAGAAGAAGATGATTTAACCCCCATCGTAAAGGAAAATTATTCTCTGTCCGATTTGAAACGATCATGGATGGCAAAGTCTGAATATGTAACTGTTTTTATCTCTGCCAAAGAGAAGGAAAATATAGATGAATTACGGGAAATAATTTACAGAGAAGTCAAAAAACTCCAGATGAAAGCATACCCGTACAAAATAGAACAAATATAGAACATCTACATCCACCAAATAGCTATCTATAAATTATTTTGATAATGAGCATTCATTTTTTTATCAAAAACATCGTATAACTTGGAAAAGATTATTACCTTTGCAGTCTAAATTTAATGTATGAATTTTATCCAACAATATTATTTGAAACGACGGTTAAATTCCTTTGTTGAAAAACGAACAGAAACACAAAGAAGCATTTATACGTTGAAAGAAACACAATCTATGTGTTTTTTTCTTACGTATGATACTTTTGAACAATTGGAAGAACTTATACACTATACCTCTTTACATAAGAAGAGAAAAATTATATGTTATCTTCCTTCGGATAAATTTATTGAGCATAAAATTGATACGATGACTGTCTATACGATAACCCCAAAAGCCATTCATTTGACAGGGAAAGTGGATAAAGAAGTAAGAGAAAACATATTTTCACAACATTATGATGTTTTTATTGATACGGATATTAAATCGGATTTAAGTGCGTTATACCTGAAAACATTTTTTGATGCGGATTTTCGTATCGGAAGAAATTCGGAATACTATAAATACTATGACCTTACCCTCTGCGTGGGAGAACAGTATACAATAAAAGAATACATATCTAATCTGGAAACATATACATTGAAATTAAAAGGAAATTAAAACTAACATTAACAAAAATAACTATTGATGAATAAGAGAAGTTTAATATTAACAGCTATCGCCTGTATTATATTATCAGGCAACAACGCAGTACAAGCATGTACAAATTTTTTAGTAAGTAAGGGAGCAACGAAAACAGGTTCAACGTTTATTACCTACGCAGCCGATTCCCATCAATTGTATGGAGCGCTGTATTACAGACCTGCAGCAACTTATCCCGAAGGAGCAATGATGGATATTTATGAATGGGATTCGGGGAAAAAATTAGGTAAAATCAAACAGGCATTATCTACGTATTCGGTTGTAGGAAATATGAATGAACATCAAGTTTCCATCGGAGAAACTACTTTCGGCGGAATAGAGGCTTTGGTGGATACGACCGGCATTATGGATTATGGCAGTTTGATGTATATTGCTCTTCAACGGGCAAAAAGCGCAAGAGAAGCCATTAAGGTAATCGGAGAACTTGTTCATGAATATGGCTATTACAGTTCTGGGGAATCTTTTTCTATTTCTGACGGGGAAGAAGTTTGGATCATGGAAATCGTCGGTAAAGGGAAAAAGATATTGGACAAAAATGGTAATCCCGATCCCAAGAAAAATACCAAAGGCGCAGTATGGGTAGCCATGCGTATCCCCGACGGATATATTTGTGGTCATGCAAATCAAGCACGTATTACAAGTTTTCCGAAAGAAGACGGTAAAAAGTCTATCAGTTTCAAAAATGTCAGTAAGATATTTACGCCAACGGTTGAAGTGATTTATTCGGAAGATGTTATTTCCTACGCCAGAGGGATTGGTCTTTTTACAGGAAAAGATGAAGAATTTAGTTTTTCGGACACCTACGCACCCTTGAATTTTAGTGCGGCAAGAACTTGTGAATCTCGTGTATGGTCTGGATTTAGAAAAGCTAACCCTGCGGAAATGGCAAAATATGAAGATTATGCACGCGGAGACAATCTCAAGAACCGTATGCCTTTATGGATTAAACCGGACAGACTGTTAGGAATAGAAGATGTTATGGATATGATGCGCGACCATTTTCAAGGAACATCCATGGATATGACAAAAGATAAAGGAGCAGGTCCTTTTGTTTGTCCGTATCGTTGGCGACCTATGGGATGGGAGTGTGAAGGAAGTAAATATGTTCACGAAAGAGCAATTTCTACACAACAAACAGGATTTTCGTTTATAGCCGAAGGAAGATCAAAATATCCTGCTCCTGTGGGGGGCATTTTATGGTTTGGCGTTGATGATTCGTACACGACTTGTTATACTCCCGTGTTTTGTGGAATTACAAGGATACCCAATTGTTTTAAGGAAGGCAATGGAGATATGATGACATATTCTTCTACTTCTGCTTTTTGGCTTTTTAACAGGGTATCTAACTTTGCCTATTCACGATATAAGGATATGATTGTGGACATCGTTAAAGTACAAAAAGAATTGGAATCCAATTTTATTGCACAAGTAGCATCACTGTCCGAACAATTTGCGTCAGAATACAATCAAAGCAAAGAAAAAGGTATTACCGCAGTGAATAACTATTCCAACAAAGCGGCAAATGACATGTTTAATCGTTGGAGAACATTAGACGAATATTTGTTGGTAAAATACATGGACGGGAATATAAAAAAGGAAAATGAGGGTAAATTTACGAATAACGGTTATAGTGAAACAATCCCTAAATTTCCAGATCAGCCAAAGTATCCTGAATGGTATTACAAAATGATTATTGACGATATAGGGGATAAGATAAAAGTAAAAGAATAATTGCAAGTATAATTTAACTGATAAAGTATCCTCTTCGTCCTATCTAAGCAAAGAGGATATTTTATTTTAAGAGATAGCAATGGCATTATATTTGACAATTTTAGGCAGCAGTTCTGCAACGCCGACTTTACATCGTCATCCGAGCGCCCTTCTTTTAAAGTCAGATAAAAAGAAAGATTACTTTTTAATCGACTGCGGAGAAGGAACACAAATTCTTATGCGGCAGGCAGGTATTAGGATGCAATATATTTCGCGTATTTTTATCAGTCATTTGCATGGAGATCATTTTTTTGGATTGATTGGATTTATTTTTACCCAAAACTTGCTGGGACGCAAAAAAGACCTGCATATTTATGCGCATAAACCTTTAGAAAAGATTATCCGTATGCAACTGGAAGTTGAAAAAACTATATTGGATTACTCATTGATTTTTCATCCGATAGATACAAGAAAAAAAAAGAAATTTCTTTTGTATGAAGATACAACTATGGAAATATCTTCCTTCCCTTTACTGCACAGTATCCCCGCAAATGGATTTCTGTTTAAGGAAAAAGGACGAAAAAAATTAATTTCCAAAGAATTTATTGCTCAATATAGTCCTACCGTCAAACAGATAACAGAGATACAAAAAGGAAGTAACTTTACTGATGAAAAAGGAAATATAATATTTAACAAAGACATAATATATTTCTCCGATAACCACAAATTATTTGCTTATTGTTCCGACACAGCCTACACAGAAACAATATTACCTTATATAGAAGGTGTAGATTTGTTATTCCACGAAGCTACTTTTATGGAGGATTTAGCTCACATTGCAACTGAAAAATATCATTCAACAACAAAACAGGCAGCAAAGATAGCCAAACTTGCGCAAGTCAAAACATTATTAATAGGACATTATTCAGCGCGATACAAAGACATCGACCCAATGATAGAAGAAGCAAAAACAGTATTCCCTAATACGCTTGGAGCTTTTGAAGGCTCTACCTTGAAAATATGATTCTATGAGTTATGGGTTATGAGTTATTTTAGTTAGTGTCTGTTTATAAAGTATAAATAGGGTTGTTTCAAAAGCGCTCCCCGCAACAATCAGCACATCATTGCGGGCTTGACCCGCAATGACGGCATTGTTTGAACGGCGTTGATTGTTGCGAAAATACTTTATAGACAGACTCTGATTAGGCGGGTTCGTGCGTCAGCCTAATTCATAATTCATAATTTATAGACAGACTTTAATTAGCTCCGCTACACTTCGGGTCATAACTCATAACCCATAACTTATTCAAAGCTGATATTTATTTCTGGAGTAACTTTTACGCCTTCGTATCGGATTTCTATTCCCATACGATATGTTGTAGTAAATAAAACATTTCCTTCCGTATCATATTGATAAGCGTTTCCATTCAGCAGACCGTTTATGTAGGTATATTCTGCTTTTTTGACCGAATTTTCCCAATAATACAGAGATTTACCGTCTAATTCATTATCGTAGTAGGTTTCCCAGCGTTTTATTTTTCCATTAGGGTAATAGGTTTTCCATACGCCGTCTTTCTTTCCCGAAACATAGACGCCTTCTACCAAAACATTGTCATTAACATACATCCATCTTCCATCTTCCATACCGTCCAAATAAAAACCATGTTCGAGGGTATCTCCTTCATGGGTTAAAGAAAAAAACTCCCCTTCAGGTAGTCCGTCGGAATAGTTTTCTACGGATAATATATTTTTATCGGGATAATACCATATCCATTCGCCCTCTTTTTCCCCCTTACGGGAATAAGTACCTGTTATTTCAATGTCTCCACTTTCAAAATAATATATCCATTTTCCGACAGGTTTAGAATTTGCATATTTTCCTTTGGCGCGTAATGCTCCTGTTTCATAAAACTCTTTCCATTCTCCCTGTTTTTTCCCATTATCATCCACAACTCCTTCTCCCATAAGAACGCCATTACGAAACATATAACTCTTGACAACTTCACCTTGAGGAGAATATTCCCGTCTGATACCGTCAGGAATGCCTTTATAAAAATAGGCTATCGTTTTTATCTTTCCATTAGCATGATAATCTACTTTTCGTTCCAATCGTTTTGTTTCGACAGCGTCTTCAATCAAAATATCATTTTCCCATTTTTCAATTTTCTGAAAACTGCCTTCCTCATCATAATACTTAAAGAAGCCATTCTTTTTATCATTCTGATAATAGCCTTCGAGCATTAAATTCCCGTTTTCCCAAAAGTATTTCCAACAACCCTGTTTCATTCCATTTTGGTCTACGCGATTAATATATTCTCTTTTTACGATATAACCCTCTACATATTCAATTGTTCCCGTTATTTTTCCAAGTGTATCATACAGCTTTGCAAGTCCGTGTTCTTTTCCATTTTCGTAGGGTGTGGTTTTGAGTACATGACCGGAATACGAATACAAATACGCCATCCCCTTTATCGTATCGTAGATGTAATTATATTCTTCAATTCCTTCTTCTGAATATACGCGACTTGTTCCATGTTTGATATTTGCTTGATACGTTATTTCAGACTGAATTTTTCCCTGATAAGTATAAAATTTCCAAATACTGTCCAACAAAAAATCTTTTCTATTTCCTTCTGTGCGAATTGTAGCATTAGGATAATACGATTTCCAATAACCATCAGGTTGTCCGTTTTTCATCCATCCTTCGCTGGAAATTGTACTGTCGGGATAATAAAACATTATATATTGCAGACTATCTCCCTGTTGCGCAATACTAATACTTCCCATGAACCATAAAACAATAAGATAAAAATATTCTCTCATTTCTCCAAAACTTACAGGATGCAAAGGTAGCATTTTTTTAGGATAGAGAGAAAGTTTCGAGTTAATTGAAAAGCGAAAAGCGAAAATGAGAGCGAAGAATAGCTCGACACAACTAGTTAGTGTCTGTTTATAAAGTACAAATAGGGTTGTTTCAAAAGCGTTTCCCGCAATGACGGCGCAGATTAGGCGGTTTCGTGCGTCAGCCTAATTCATAATTCATAATTACTGCTGGTGCGTTAAGAATTACTGCATATTGGCAAATAAATCATATTGAAATTCTTTGACATTTTGATTGACCTGAGTATCGGAAAGCAATTTCCGAATTGAAGTCTTGTCAAACACAGATATACTTAAAATCTGCGTTATCTCATAAATCGAAAGATTACTATTGAGAACGTGTTTAATATAAGCAATCATCAAAATCGAAAAACAGACAATAGACAATTATATATCAATTCATTATAAAATAAATTCAAAAGTTAACGCACCAGCAGTATTTTACTATTATTTTTTTATTGACAAAGGCGTTATTTTTTTGGAAAAAAAACACATGGGTTTGCTGGTATCCCAAAGACTACAGTAAAATCAAACTTGTTGCCATCATTATCATTCCTGCAATAAGTCCATATATCGAAAGATGGTGTACGCCATATTCTTTGGAGGCGGGTAAAAGTTCATCAATAGAAATAAAAACCATAATTCCAGCGATGGCGGCAAACATGACCCCCAATATAATATTGCTGATACCGAAGATAAAGTAAATTAAAACGCAGGCAATCATCGCCCCTAAAACTTCCGACAGCCCAGAAAGAAAAGACAGCCAAAAGGCTTTCTTTTTATTTCCTGTTGCAAAATAGACAGGCATAGAAACGGCAATACCTTCTGGGATATTATGCAATGCAATGGCGATGGCAATAGGGAAAGCAATTTCTGCATTTGCTAATGAAGCTGTAAAAGTAGCCATCCCTTCGGGTAAATTGTGAATGGCAATAACAATTGCAGATAAAATACCCATACGTTTTAATCCACTGTATTCCGCTTGATTTTCCAATTCCACTGACTTAACTTCATGAGGATTTTCATAAGAAGGTATCAGTTTGTCGATAATGGCAATGAGAAACATACCTCCAAAAAATGAAATGGCTGTCAATCCTTCGGAGAATTGAGGATTCATTACTGTCGCAAAATGAGAGCTGGCAAGCGGAAAGAGTTCTACAAAAGAAATATATATCATAACCCCCGCACTAAACCCCAAAGAAATAGATAAAAAACGTTTATTGGTTCTCTTTGCAAAAAAAGCAATAGCGCTTCCTATTCCTGTGGATAATCCAGCAAGAAGCGTAAGTAAAAAAGCCAGCATAACCGTATTTGTATTCATTCCTATAGCATCCATTCAATATGACCTTGTAGAGTAAGAGTTTTAATTGTTAATCAGTCCCATGAGATATTGCCCATATCCGCTTTTAAGTAATGGTTCTGCTATTTTACGCAATTGAGCAGCATCAATAAAACCTTGTTCATAAGCGCATTCTTCTATACAGCCTATCTTTTTTCCTTGTCGGTCTTCTATTACCTGTACATATTGCGCCGCTTCTATTAGCGACTTGAAAGTTCCTGTATCTAACCATGCTGTTCCTCTTTCCAAAATAGATACTTTCAATTTTCCTCTTTCTAAATAATATTTATTGACGTCTGTTATTTCGTATTCTCCACGGGCGCTTGGTTTGATATTTTTTGCCACTTCCACAACAGAATTATCATAAAAATATAACCCAGGAACAGCATAATTTGATTTTGGTTTAAGCGGTTTTTCTTCGATAGACAATGCCGTAAAATTTCCATCAAATTCTACTACTCCGTAGCGTTCAGGATCATTTACGTGATAAGCAAAAACAATACCGCCATCGGGATTAGTACAAGACTGTATGTTTGTATCAAAACCACTGCCATAAAATATATTATCCCCCAAAATAAGGCATACTTTTTCATTGTCAATAAATTCTTCTCCCAAAACAAACGCCTGTGCCAATCCATTAGGGATATGCTGTACTTTGTAGCTAAATTTGCATCCAATTTGTTCACCTGTCCCCAATAGTTTTTCAAAATGAGGTAAATCATGAGGCGTTGAAATAATCAATACCTCCCTAATCCCCGCTAAAATTAAAACACTCAATGGATAATAAATCATTGGTTTGTCATAAATAGGCATTAATTGTTTACTCATTGCCAATGTTACGGGATGTAAACGAGTCCCCGAACCTCCTGCTAAAATAATTCCTTTCATATTATAATTATTTTTGTGCAAAGGTATAACTATTTTTGTAACTGTCCCGATACTCTAATAAAAATGTGGATAACTGTCCCGAAAAATATAGCCCGAAAAAGAATGACAAATGTAATAAGAAGATATTCCGTGGCTGACAGAAACAGACCCGATATGGATTACATTAATGAACAATGAACAATGGAAATACAAGATGATTGAAAAGTCGTAATTGCTTTTCTATCGAATGACACTCCCGAAAGTCATGCAAAATAAAGATGTTTCAAGTGCGTTATCATTACCAAATCTTTTCATTAAAAAATGATGATAAAACGTCTTTTCTTATTTCTTATTTGTACTGTCCTGTTTTCTACAAATGTCTTTTCACAGATAGAAACACGTGTATCAAAAACAGATTCTGCCGGATTATTTGTAATCTTGACGCCTAATTTTACCTATAATATAGTTCTGGAAGACTTGCAGAAAGACTATGGAAATAACCTTGCTATCGGAACAGATATAGGTATTAAAATGAAAAGTAATTGGTCAATAGATTTTGGGTTCAAATATTATTTCGGAGGAAAAGTAAGTCAAGAGTTGCTGGACAGTACTTTTAAATATCTTCACGTAGATGGTTTCCTTATTGACAAGAATGAGATTAGGAGTAATGAAGTTTTTCAGTATTCCGAATTTAGAGGCGTATCTTTTCATTTGCAAGTCGGTAAAGTAATTTCCGTAACCAAACGATACCGTAACTCTGGAATATGGATAAAAATGGGCATAGGAGTTACGCAACATTTTATGAATATTAAAAACTCCAGAGAAAATGAAGTACTTTCCCTTCAGAAAGGATATAAAGAAGGCTATGATAAACTTACGCTTGGATTTTCGCTTTATCAGTTTATCGGATATGTTCACATGAACAAGCGGAATTTATTTTGCATGTACGGAGGCGTAGATTTTATGGAAAATTTTGCCAAAAGACAACGACAATATGATTACAGTCTCATGAGGAAAGATAATTCCAAACGTTTTGAAGCCATGATTGGATTTAAAATAGGATGGATTATTCCCTTATACAGACATAATCCTCATGCGGTATATTATTATAGATAAATTTAGATGCGAATAATTTACAATCTATTCATATTCCTGTACCCAATTCTTGTACGATGCCTTTCTCTGAAAAACAAAAAAGCAAAACAATGGATAGAGGGACGAAAAACTGTTTTTAAACAATTATCGGAACAGATCACACCCCATGAAAATATCATTTGGTTTCATTGTGCCTCTCTGGGAGAATTTGAACAGGGTCGTCCATTAATAGAATATATAAAAGAACAGCAACCGAACTGCAAAATTTTATTGACTTTTTTTTCTCCTTCGGGATATGAAGTTCGGAAACAATATCCATTAGCCGATTATATTTTTTATCTTCCCAACGATACTCCCTCCCATGCAAAAAAATTTATTCATCTTGTACAACCGAGTTATATCTTTTTCATTAAGTATGAGTTTTGGAATAACTACATCAGACAGGCATACAAAAATCATATTCCTTTTTATTCTGTTTCCTGTATTTTTTCGGAGAAACAGTTCTATTTTAAATGGTATGGGGTTTGGTTTAGGAAGCAATTGCATTATATCAGTCATTTTTTTACACAGGACACACATTCCGTAGAAGTATTAAATCGATATGGTATTTTTCAGAGCTGCGTTTCAGGAGATACTCGTTTTGACAGGGTGATTGATCTTGTTGTCAAGACAAAACAGCTTGATGTTTTTTCAAAGATAAGGCTTACCGATAAAATAATAGTCGCGGGAAGCACTTGGACAGAAGATGAAAAATTATTGTCTCAATTGCTGAAAAAACATGATTTCAAATTAATTATAGCCCCACATGAAATTCATCAGAAACGTATTGAGGAAGTAAAAAGATGTTTTTCTTCTTACCGACTTGTCTGCTATTCCCAATTGTTTTCTGAAAGCGATATGGAAGATAAACAGGTTGTCATTATTGATGTAATTGGAATTCTCAGTTCGTTGTACAGATATGGTGATATTGCTTATATTGGAGGAGGTTTTGGAAAAGGAATACACAATATACTCGAAGCAGCAACGTATGGAAAGCCTGTTATTTTTGGACCAAAGCACAAAAAATTTAAGGAAGCAAATGATCTAATTCAATTAGCTGCTGCTTTTTCTGTAACTAACTACACTGACTTGAACAGGATTATCCGAAAATTATATGCAAACCCGCAAACAATAAAACAGGCAGGACACACAGCAAAACAATATGTACAAAACAATATTGGAGCTTGTAAGAAAATCTATACCTTTGTTTTTAAAAGCTAAAGCAAAAAAAAAGAAGCTGTTCATTTTCAGAACAACTTCTTAAAATGGAAAATAGATAAATCTTGTTATGGTTTTAATTCACATTTAGAGCTACTAAAACTCTGTTTTTTACCGCTATCTTCGGGATCAAGCGTGTATTTTAGCGATGTTATAAGATATTTCCCATTGACATTTTCATAAAGGACTTCCCCTGTGATTTTTTTATAATCAGACCCTTCCTTGTCGTCATAAAAACTTCCTGTTGCCTTTATTTCCATTTTACCCGGTTCCGCAGGAAACAATGGTACGGAAGCCCACGTACTCTTATTATGTAAATTTTTAATAGTCAAATTTACAGTGTCCCGTTCAGAAATTGTTATTGTGTATGTACCATAGGGTACTGAATCCTCTGAAAGTATTGATACGTCATACTCCCCTGCTAATTTTCCACTTCTTATGATGGCAGGTCTTTCTGCAGTTGCTGTATTCTTAGCCGCATCAGAAACAGTATATTTCAATGTAAGAGACCCTATGGTTTCCAATTCAGTAAGAAGTGTTATAGATTTTGTAATGTCTCCATCTACATCATCTATTGCTGTTATTCCCTCCATTGCGGCTGTTTTGTCCCCTAAATCTAATACAAGAGGATCATTACTTAAAAATGATATTGTTGGGGGAGTAGTATCTTTCTCCTCCTTCTCTTCTTTACAACCAACAATACATAACGATAAACCTATGACTGTGATAGTTAATACAAATACTTTTTTCATTTTTCTTTACAATTTAAATTATACAATATTTTAATTTCGAACTGCAAAGGTACACATAATTTTTTTTCAAAACGACGAATTGTAAATTATCGAATAATTTTTTTTTCTTTCCATGAAATAAATATATGGAAGGCGCTGATAAATATAAACCTGCCCTTCAATGAGGCAGGTTATTCTTCATTTCATATAGAAAAAGTAAAATTATTTTTTCTTCTTTTTAGCAGTTTGCAAAGAAGTATTTCCTCTTTGTTTAGTAGCAGGGAGATTGGTATTACGTTGTTGTGAAGTTGCATCTTGTTGTTGTTTAACAAAGTTTTCCATTCGTGCCTGCCATTTTGACTTTGTTACAGGTTTTGTTTTATTTAGCTGTATTTGTGCTCTAAGTTTCTTTTCGTCAATGATTAATCTGAATACTCCCATTTGGGCAAATGAAATTAAATTTACCAACAAATAATAATAACTTAGTCCTGCAGAGTAATTATTGAAAATACCTAAAAACATAAGAGGCATTAAATACATCATCCATTTCATCATTTTCATTTGTTGTTCATTTCCACCTGTTGACATCATTTTATTATTTAGAAGAGTATAGGCAAGTGTTGCCAATGTCATTAATAAGGTGAATAAACTGATATGATTACCGTAAAAGGTAGAAATAATAGGAATATGTGTACTCCAAGATGCGATGGAGTCGTAAGTAGACAAGTCGTTAGCCCATAAAAAAGATTGTTGTCTCAATTCATAAGAAGAAGGAAAAAAACGAAACATTGCAATAAGAATTGGCATCTGTAACAGCAATGGTAAACAACCTGCCATCGGTTTGATACCCGCTTGTCTATAGAACGCCATAATTGCCTGTTGTTTTTTCATCGCATCTTCCTGTTTGGGATAACGTTTACTTATTTCTTCCACCTCTGGTTTGACAACGCGCATCTTAGCGGATGATTTATAATTAGTCATTGTCAAAGGGAATAATACTATCTTGATAATGATAGTGAGCATTAAAATAATCAATCCGTAATTCCAATTAAAGCCATCAAAAAAATTAAAAATAGGAATAATGGCATATTTATTAATCCACGAAAGAAGTTTTCCCCCCAGCTGAATTTGGTTTTCCAGATTAATATCATATTGTTTTAAGGCATTGTATTTATTAGGTCCAAAATAAAAGTTCATGCCAAAACTTGAATTATCTCCCTCTAACGGAAGCGTAAGACGCGCTTTCATATTTTTTAAAGAACGGTCTGATTGGTTTTGCGGGATGTCAACAACCATGGTAGCGCTGGAAAAATAATTATCCGCAATAAGGGTCGAGGTGAAAAACAATTGTTTGAAAGAAAGCCATTTCAATTTTGTGGTATAAGTTAAGGAATCTCCTTTGTCAGGAGCTTCTTTGAGATTTTCCACATCATTTGCATCACTGTAATAAATGGTAGTGGCAGTCATTTCATTTTTCAGACTTTGTTCCTGTTGGCGTAATTGTGTTTGCCATGTCAATTCCACATGTGTTTGATTACGGTTAATATAATCAAAAATATTGACAAAATTAATTTTCAGTCCTGTCCGATAATCATTTCCTCTTATGGTGTAGAGATATTCTATGTAGCTGGAACTGTCTATTTCTTTCTGTGACTTATCAGGATATAAACGCATGGCAATTTCGATACTGTCATTCCCCGACACTACAATCGTCTGATTGCTGTAATCCTGAACAGGGATAAAATATAAATTGTTGGTGTTTAGTTCTAAATAATTGGAATAAAAGGAAAACCCAAAATCAGTATGAGTTCCTTCTTTAAACAGAATAACAGGTAAGGTATCGTAAGTTTTTACATTTTTCAGTTCAACGGTTTTTATTTTTCCTCCTTTTCTGCATAAGGTCAAACGGTATAAATCATTTTCAACAATGAGAGGGACATCTTCTGTTTCAATAGAAGCGTTGGCAAAATGTCCAAATTGTGTAGATAACTGTTTATATCTTTCTGTTGTATCCAATAAGTTTGTGTTTGTATCAATGTTTTCATTTTCTTGTTGCGTAGCGATTACAGCTGACATAGAATCGGCTTGAGCATTATTTAATTGCACCAATCGAATAGAGTCATGTATTCTTTGTTGTTCTTTACGTTCTTCTTCTGAAGGAGAAATATACCAACTGTAACCGATAATAAGTGCAAAAAGCAGGATTAATCCAATGATTGTATGTTTGTTCATGTTTTAAAATAATGTAACATATATAATAAGCAAATAGGGTGCAAAGGTACAATTTTTTTGACAAACAATCAGTAATGATATTTTCTTTTTCGACAAATAATCAGCAAATATATTTTTCTGTTAAAGTTCAAATCGTAAGTGTTTGATTGTAATATTTTCTTCCATTAATTTATGTAAGGAATGGATACCGATTTCCAAATGTAGACGCACAAAATTTTTGGTAACCAACTTATCGCTTTCTGTTGTTTTTATTCCATCTGCTAACATGGGTCTGTCAGAGACTAACAGTAAGGCTCCCGTAGGAATATGATTGTAAAATCCGACACTAAAGAGTGTTGCTGTTTCCATATCCACACCCATAACGCGGATTCTGCGCAGATAGTTTTTAAATTTTTCATCATGTTCCCATACGCGTCTGTTGGTTGAATAGACAGTTCCTGTCCAATAATCCTGTCCCGCATCGCGAATACTGCTTGATGTGGTTTTTTGCAAACTGAAAGCGGGTAAAGCAGGAACTTCAGGCGGAAAATAGTCATTAGACGTTCCTTCCCCACGTATAGCGGCAAGAGGAAGAATAAAATCTCCTAATTTACTATAAGGCTTTATACCTCCGCACTTCCCCAAAAACAATACGGCTTTGGGTTTGATTGCAGATAATAAATCCATAACGGTTGCCGCCATCGGACTGCCAATAGAAAAATCAATGATAGTAATGTTATTTGCTGTTGCATTGAGCATTTCTTTATTTTCACCAATGAGGTCTACCTGATGCATTTGAGCAAATAAATCTACATAGTATCTAAAGTTTGTCAGTAGAATATATTCTCCAAATTTATCCAAAGGTAAACCTGTATATCTTGGAAGCCAATTTTGTACAATCTCTTCTTTTGTCCGCATGTTCATCAGGTTTTTGAATTAGGCTGCAAAGGTACATGAATTTTATCAATTATATACAAACGAATAAAAATTTTTCTGTACTGATTCCCTGTTCGGACGAAGTTCTACCTCGTTCGGATTATCCGCGCAGGTTCTACCTGCACAGTAAAAAAAATAACATAAGTAATTATGAATTATGAATTATGAATTATTTTAGTTTGACAACTCGTAATTAGCTACGCTGCTCTCCGCTTCGCTACGGGTCAACTCATAACTCATAACTTCATACGGAGTTGAAATGGAAAACGTATTAAAAATAAATGCAGGCATAGCCTACTCGGATAGATCGAACGAGGTAGAACCTCGTCCGAACAGGGGCATGGTATAAAAAAAGTTGTATCTTTGCAACAATAAAATAATAAATAAAATGGGGAATACAGTAGATAAAGGTAGGAAAAATATAAGACAAAAAAGCAATACGGATGTCTTTTCAGATAAAGTTTCTAATATCTTAGATGACTTAACATTAAGTCAAAAAGAAAGGCAAAAAATGTTATGTAAAGTATATTATGATGAGGCAGTTCGTTATAGGGAAAACGCAAAAAAGAATTTGGAAAATGCAAAAGTGAATAACGATGGATATTATGAAGATAAAAAATATGTAAGAACGGCATGTGGTTTGGCTTACAGTGGCTTACTGATTGCATTAGATTGTTATTTAATATTAAAAGGCGTTGAAGTAATGGAAAGAACGAAAAAAGATATTATTTTTTATCGTTCTAATTTGAGTAAACAAAATAAGAAATTAGGACGTAACTTAGATAGTGCATACGAATTGCTTCATATTTTGGGCTATTATGATGGTATTACGCGTAGTAGTGTTGTAAAAGATGGTTTCAAAGAATTGGATGTATTTATTGAGTTGATTAATCCGAATAAAAATTAAATAAAATGGGAAATACAATAGATAAAGGTAGAAAAAATGCGATACAAAGCATTAAGACAGGAGAATTTCCCCCAGCTCGGACGAGGTTCTACCTCGTTCGGATTATCCTCGCAGGTTCTACTTGCACAGTAAAAAAATAACATAAGTAATTATGAATTATGAATTATTTTAGTTTGACAACTCGTAATTAGCTACGCTGCTCTCCGCTTCGCTACGGGTCAACTCATAACTCATAACTTCATACTGAGTTGAAATGGAAAACGTATTAAAAATAAATGCAGGCATAGCCTGCTCGGATAGAGCGAACGAGGTAGAACCTCGTCCGCACGAGGGGACATGTTTTTTCATCTCTGAGACATGTTTTTTCATCTCTGAGGACATGTTTTTTTATGTCCCAGACATGTTTTTTCATGTCCCAGACATGTTTTTTCATGTCCCAGACATGTTTTTTCATGTCCCAGACATGTTTTTTCATCTCTGAGGACATGTTTTTTTATGTCCCAGACATGTTTTTTTATGTCTGAGACATGTTTTTTCATGTCTGAGGACATGTTTTTTCATGTCCAAGACATGTTTTTTCATGTCTGGGACATGTTTTTTTATGTCTGGGACATGTTTTTTTATGTCTGGGACATGTTTTTTTATGTCTGGGACATGTTTTTTCATGTCTGAGACATGTTTTTTCATGTCTGGGACATGTTTTTTCATATATTTGATATTTAATTAGATATATTATTTGTAAAATTTTTCTATATAGTAAAGGGTTGATAATTAGAGTCTGTCGATAAAGTCGGCATATTTCAGGATAATCTACGCTACTTTTCGCTTCACTTCGGATCATAGTTCGTAATAATAAAAAAATAAAAGACACTTGATATATTATTGTACCTCTATTTTCTCCGACACAATACTAAAAAGAATAATACACACGTTACTCTTGCAATAATTACTAAACTCAAAACAATATGCAAAATTTAAATTCTTATATTGAGGAAAACAAACAACGTTTCATGGATGAACTGTTTGGATTAATACGTATTCCAT